>JAFTKT010000097.1 GCA_017453145.1 Clostridia bacterium | reverse complement strand
ATCGGGGATTCCCAAATCGATTTCCTCGTCAACGTCGTCTAAATAACTTCTCCAAGACGCGACCTCTTCGTCCTCGTCTTCGTCCAGCGTTTCGTCCTCATAGTCCGATTTCTTTTTACATTCCTCGCACATGCTTTCGCCGTAACGCATATAGTTCTCGCCGCAAATGGGGCAAAGCTCCGTTTCTTCCGATTCTGCCTCCGCCTCAATGTCGTCCCCCAGCGTTTTTTCACCGCTCAATTCCTTGACACATACCCCGCAAAATTCTTCTTCGTCTGCGTCGATATAATTGAGCTCGCATCTGGGGCATAATACGTAATTTGCCATAACTGTCTTTCCCTCTTGTGTCGGCGTGTTCGCCGCTTATTATTATATTTTGCTATATTATATTAAGAATTATCAATTTTGTAAACCGTTTTTATGCCCTTTTTTAATATTTATAAAAAATTTTTTCAAATTTTCATATTAAAAAGCCGTTCCCTTATCCGAGAACGGCTTTTTCCGTCGTTATTCGTCTTTTTCCGTCTGTTCCGTCGCCGTTTCCGCCGTCGGCTCTTCCGCCGCTTGCGGCTGGGTTTCAGGCTCTTTTGCCGCCTCTTCGACTTCTTCGACCTCTTCTACCTGCTCCGTCGTTTCCGCTGTTTCCGCCTCTGCCGCGTTTTCGTCGGCGTAGACGTCGATAGACTTATCGTCGGTGGTATCAATCTTCTTGCGTTTATAAGCGTTGACCGTTTCTTCCGCCGCCTTTGCTTTTGCCTTTTTCTTAGACAGGGCAATCAAGGTGGGCACAAGCACCGCCGCCGCTACTACGAGCACGCCGCCGACGATTATCAGCACGATAATCCAAGTTGCCAAGCCCTCGTCCTTTGCCTCTTCTTTTTCCGAACGCAGGCTGTCCACCCACGCCGCGTCGATTGCCTCGACGTCCGCCGTTTTCATTTCGCCCACAAGCGAATAGAAATAGCTTTCAAGTTCTAATTTATCCGTTTGCGCCGCAAATTTCGCCTTAAATTCGTCGAAATACTTTTGCTCGGTATCTTCGTCGTAGAGGTCGATAACCGCCTCGTACGCCGCCGTTTTACCCGTGCGGAAATAATAGGTCATCACGTCTTGCAATTCCGCGTTATCGGCGTATTCGTCGATAGCCTCTTGCACCGCCTCGAACTTCTCGTTGGTTGCCTTGATTTCCGCTTGCGTTGCGGGCAATTTCGCCGCGTAGATATAATTATACGTCGTTTCGCCAAACGATTGCTCGTTGGCATACAGGAGCGTGTTTCCGACGATTTCGGGCTTATACCAAGAGGAGTTGAATTGCACGCCTGCAAGAGTAATCGGCTGATATTCTGCCTTTTCAAGGAGTACGTTATAATCCTTTTCCTCGCCCGTAACGTTTACACGGGAAAGGGAATTGCCGTTGCCGTTTTCGCTTGCCTGATAATAATACAGGTAATCGCCGTTCACCTGCCAAAGGGTCGCGGAGGAAAGCTTGCTCGCCATGCGCACGGGCGTTGCCGTGCCGTCTGCGTTCACGCTTGCCTTATACAGCGTTTCTTCCGCTATATAATAATAGGTGTGCGTATCGTTTACAAGCGTCATAACCGCCGATTCCACAACGGTCGAGTCCTTTGCCACAACGTCTAAATTCGCCGCCGCGTTGCCGCTTACAGCGTCCCAAGCCGCCGCGTTCTTGTCCGCGTCCGCAAGGTAGTAAAGCTTAACGCTTTCCGCGTCCGACGAGGTTTTGGAAACTTCCGCTTTCGTGAAATACAAACCGCCGTTCGCGTAGTTTTTAACCGTATAGGTATATCCGTCGGGCGTGAGCGCTTTCGTCTTGTCGCCGTTGAATTGCGTTTGTTTGAGCGCGTTCGAGCCGATACCGTCGAGCACGAGCGTGCCGAGATTTACATACGGATACGTCGTGTAATCTTTCGCGTCGAACGCCGCGTCGCTGGAAGTGTCTTTGTTTTGTTCTTTGAGGTATTCGGCGTCGAATTTATATTCCTTGCCGCCCTTGACCTTGTAGGAGGCAACGCCGTCCTTTTCCCCTGCGCTCTCCACGCGCGCCGCCGCGTTGACCGTGTAAATTTGGTTATACGCCGCCGTCGTGGAATTGTCCGTATCCGCGTCTACGACCACCGACATGGTGTAATAAACGTTGGGATTCGAGGGATTGCTCTTGTCATAGTAATACGCGTCCGCGTCGGCAAGCACGCGGCTGACCTTGTCTTTGGTGTCATACGATTTGAGCAAACCGTCCTCTTCGTATAAGCAATAGACAACGCCGTCCTCTTCGACAAACCGATACGCCGACGAGTTGGACGAAAGACGGAAATAATAATCTTTCATCGTTTCCGAGCCGTCAAGCTTTGCGCGTTTGAAGTCAATCCACGAGGATTCCACTTCACCGTCCATATTCTTGTCCGTCGTGGGGGTTGCGTAGTAGACGTAGTCGCCGTAGATATACAAACCCGCGTCGAAATTTTGTGCCGAGAAAAGCATAGGCACGACCGTTTCCGCCTCGCCGTAGCTACCGCTTGCAAGCTTCGTCTTTGCAATACGCATCAGCGAGCCTTTTACCACGTCGCCATAGACGTTATCGGCGGTATAGTCCTCCATACCGTTGATAAAATACACGTAGTCGCCCTTTTCGACCGCAAAGCCGCCGTTGGACGCAACCGCCGCCTCGCTCACGTAGCCGTCGAGCTTTTGACCTGTGTACGCTTGATTACACCCTGCGAGTGCGACGGTCGAACCGAAACAGAGCGCCGCCGTCAATAAGCCGAGTGTCTTTTTGAATTTACCGTTCATATATTCCTCCAAGATATGCTTTGGCATATCCATACGTTTGATTTTAGTCGGAATGAACCGACGATACTAACGCATATTCTATTATATATCAAAATTCGTTTCAAAGCAAACAAAAACGCCCTCTTTTTAACGCTTTTTTCTATGAATTTTTTCAAATAGAGGTTTTTTTATGGCTGAACCCTTCGGTTTGTTTCAAATTTTACAATCTTTTCTTGCGCAAAACCCCGAAACCCCAACGGCGCAACCGCAACCTGCAACGGAACGCGTGGACGAAAAAACCGCCGAGCCACCCGTTTTAGACGCCGCTACGGCGGAAGAACCCGAAAGCGCGGAACGCGAACGCGCGGTATTGGATTTTATGCAGGCGCACGAGATACGCGCAAAACGTATCAAAAAACCCTAAAATTCGCAAAGGGAATTGTAACGGTTTTGTGAAATTTGTTAGGCTTGGAAAATTTTCCTTGCTTTTTGCGCGCCGATATGTTATAATGGAAACGTATGGAAACACAGAACCTTTCTCAACCCAAAACGGTAGTGATTATCCCCGCCTACGAACCGCCGCGCGCGTTCGTAGACTACGCGCGCGCACTTTTGGCGCAAGAAATCGCACGGCTGATTGTCGTCGACGACGGGAGCGGAGAATCATACGCCGATATTTTCAACGAGCTTGAAAGCATGGAGCGTTGCACCGTTCTGTCCTATCCACAAAATCACGGCAAGGGCTATGCGCTCAAACACGCGTTTGCTTATTGCAAAACGCACTTTGACGAAAGCTACGTGTTCGTAACCGCCGATTGCGACGGGCAACACCTCGTCAAAGACGTGCAACGGGTGGCAGAGGAGGCGGCAAACACCCCCAACGACCTCGTTTTGGGCTCGCGGGATTTTTCGCTTGAACACGTCCCTCCCCGCTCGCGCGCAGGCAACGTTACGACGCGCAAGCTCTATAAGTTTTTCTACGGCTTGAAATTGCAGGACACGCAGACAGGCTTGCGCGGTTTTTCCTATTCCCTCTTGGGCGAGCTCTTAAAAATCAAAGGCAACCGCTTCGAATACGAAATGAGCATGCTAATCGTGCTCCACAACAAGCATTATACCATTCGCGAAATCCCGATTGAAACGGTATACGCAGACCCGCCCCAAGACGGGGAAAAGGTTTCGCATTATCGCACCTTCCGCGACGGCTCGCGCGTGGCGGTCGTACTCTTCAAAAACGCCTTTTGGTATCTGCTTTCCGCGCTCGGCTCGGGGGTGATAGAAATCAGCGTATTTTTCGCGCTAACAACGCTCGCCCTGCATCATTTTTCCGCCTCCGCCGCGCTCACGATTGCACTTCCGACGGTAACGGCGCGCGTTCTGTCCTCGATTTTTAATTATTTCTTTAATTTCAAAATCGTGTTTCACGGTAAACAAAAACGCTCGGTGTTCCGCTATTACACGCTATGGACGGTGCAGCTCGGCGCCTCCTACGGTATTGCCTGTCTTTTGACGGCTTGGATTACGGGCTACGGCTTGTCGGTAACGCTTACCGCCGCGCTCATTACCCTGTTCAAGTATCTGTGCGATTTGTTCATCAGCATTGTTTCCTACGGCGTGCAACGGGCGTGGGTATTCGCCGACCCGAAAGACAAGCGGCTGCATTTCTACGGCTTTTTCCTGCGGTTTTGTCGGTTTTTCTTTAATATTTTCGTGCGTAAATACAAATGCGAGCTGCAAACGCCCGAAAAGCCGACGGTGTATTTATGTCGGCACTTGCACACGCACGGGCCGATTAAAGTGTATCAATCGCTTAATTTCGACGTGCATAGCTACGTTTTGAAGAACTTTTTCACGTTCAAAAGCTGTTTGAAACAGTTCGGCGGCTACACGTTCACCGTCAAGCATAAAAAGAAAGGCTTGGGTTTGGTATTTGCCAAAATCGGCGCGTTCTTTGCCTCGCTCGTCGTCGCGCCGCTCGTGCGTTCTGCGCGCGCTATACCCGTTTATCGCGGCGGCAACGATTCCATTAAAACGTTGCGTAAATCTATGGAATATTTAGACAAGGGCGAAAGCATTATGATTTATCCCGACGTGGATTACACGGCGAGCGCGGACAAAGCGAGCGAGATTTACACGGGCTTTTTGTTCCTTGACAAACTGTATTATAACAAGCACAAAGAGCATTTAGATTTCGTCGTGGTGCGGCTGGATACGGCAAATAAAGCGATTATCGAAAGCGGGCGCGCCCGCTTTGCGGAAAACGGAGATTTCCGCAAGGACATGCCGCGCGTTGCCGCCGAATTGCACGACTTGCTTATGCACCAAGCGGAATAATTTTCTTTGCTTACAAACATATCAAAAACAGCTCCCGAAAAAGGAGCTGTTTCGTTTTGTTTCGTTTGATTTTGCCACAAATTATCTCTTCGAGAATTGCGGTGCACGACGTGCTTTCTTCAAGCCGTATTTCTTTCTTTCCTTTGCGCGAGGGTCGCGGGTCAAGAAACCTGCCGCTTTGAGTGCGGGACGGCT
>JAFTKT010000096.1 GCA_017453145.1 Clostridia bacterium | reverse complement strand
TTTCGTGCATGGAATAGAGTATTCTTCTGTGCACGGGTTTGAGCCCGTCGCGTACGTCGGGAATGGCGCGGGATTTATTGACCGCCATAGCGTAGGCGATAAACGAGCGTTTCAGCTCCTCGTCTACTTCCATGTCGAGCATTTTCGTCATGGAGAGTGTTTTTTTGAATTCCTCCGTCAATTCGGGGCTAGTATCTTTCTTTGCCATTTGTCTTTTCTCCTTTTTTTGTTTGCCTATGACAAACGCGAGATATTGATTTTATCAATGCGATATGGTTTCACCGCGATATATGTTCCATGCGATATACCGACTTCGTCGGCGTTGTGGCTATTGTTCCATAACGCAACGCAAAGCGTTGCATATCGCGCCTGTTAGGGCATATCGCGCTTGCATATTGCACGCAGTATATCGCGACGGCTCTGCCGTCTGGGTTCTTACACGTCGAGGTCGGTTACGAGCGACGCGTTCTCTTCAATGAATTGCCGACGGAGCGCGGGGTTCTCACCCATAAGCATAGCAAACATTTGGTCTGCCTCCGCCGCGTCTTTCATGGTAACGCGAATAAGCGTACGCGTTGCAGGGTTCATGGTCGTGTCCCAAAGCTGTTCCTTGCTCATTTCACCCAAGCCTTTATAGCGTTGGTATTCGATTTTACCCGTCGCGTTCTTGTCGTATTCGATTTTCTCTTCTTCCGAGTACAGATAATCGTCGTGTCCCTTAAAGCTCGCCTTGTAAAGGGGCGGTTTTGCCGCGTATACGTGTCCGTGCTCGATAAGCGGACGCATATAACGGAACAGGAACGTATACAAAAGAATACGGATATGCGCGCCGTCGACGTCGGCGTCGGTCATGGAAATAATTCTGTCGTAGCGGAGCTTGCTCTCGTCGAAATCGTCTAAAATACCACAGCCGAACGCCGTAATCATGGACTTGATTTCCTCGTTTTCCAGCACGCGGTTGAGCCGTACTTTTTCCACGTTCAAAATCTTACCGCGCAGGGGCAAAATCGCTTGGAAACGTCTGTCGCGGCCCTGTTTTGCCGTGCCGCCTGCCGAGTCGCCCTCAACGATATAAATTTCGCAAAGCTCGCTGCGTCTGTCCGAGCAATCGGCGAGTTTTCCGGGCAACGTAGTCGATTCCAAAAGCCCTTTTCTTCTCGTCAGCTCTCTTGCGCTCCGCGCCGCCTCTTTCGCCTTTTGCGCCGTGATACAACGGAGCACCAGCTCTTTTGCTACGCTCGGATTCTCTTCCAAGAACGTCGCCATACGCTCGGATACGCATTTATTCACAAACGTTCGGATAGTGCTGTTGTTGAGCTTGTCTTTCGTCTGCGATTCGAATTGCGCGTTGACGAGCTTGACGGATACTACCGCCGTGATACCCTCTAAAACGTCCTCGCTCGAAAGACGGTCGCTTTCCTTTAATATATTCTGCTTTCTGCCCACGTCGTTAATTACTTTCGTGAGCGCCATTTTCAAGCCCGCGACGTGCGTACCGCCGTCGATGGTATTGACGTTGTTGGCGTAGCTGTAAATGACCTCGTTATACGATTCGTTGTATTGGATAGCGACTTCGCAAACGGTGTCGCCCTCTTGTTCTTCGAAATAGAGGGGGGCGGGGAACAACAGCTCCTCGCGGCTCTTGTTCAGTTCTTCCACGAACGAGCAAATACCGCCCTCGTAGCAGAACGAGTCGCATTTTTCCTGTCCTGCGCGCTTGTCTTCGAGCGTGATGCGCAGTCCCTTGTTCAAATACGCCAGCTCGCGAAGTCTGCCTTTGAGCGCTTCGTAGCTGAACACCGTCGTTTCGAAAATTTCCGCATCGGGTAAGAACGTAACCTTTGTGCCCATAGCGTCGGTATCGCCGACGATTTGCACGCTACGTTGCGGCACGCCGCGATTGTAGACCTGCTTGAAAATATGCCCCTCGTGGGAAACTTCCGCCTCTAACCATTCGGACAAAGCGTTGACCGCTTTCACGCCCACGCCGTGCAAGCCGCTCGATACCTTATAACCCGAGTCGCCGCCGAATTTACCGCCTGCGTTTACTTTCGTAAACACGACTTCGAGGGTGGAAATGCCCTCTTTGGGGTGAATATCGGTGGGGATACCGCGTCCGTTATCTTGCACCGTACAGCTCCCGTCCACGTTCAAAGTTACCTCGATATGCGTACAATACCCCGCAAGCGCCTCGTCAATCGAGTTATCGACCACCTCGTGCACGAGATGGTGCAAGCCCTTTGCGTCGGTAGAGGAAATATACATACCGGGACGTTTCCGAATGTGTTCCAGACCATCGAGAACCTGTATTTGTTCTGCGCCGTATTCGTTTTCTACTCTTTCCGCCATTTGTTTTTTCTCCCGTTTCGCTTTCCCTTTTTATATAAAAAAGGGAAAACGTTATTTTTACCTTTCTATTATACCACCTTTTTCGAAAAAAGTACAGCGAATGAACGCAAATAATTTCACAATTTTTTATTTTACGCGTTTATTTGCCCCAAAAACCGCAAATTTGTCTTTCTGCCGTCAGTTATACGGGCAAAGAAAAAATCGCCCGCTAAAAGGGCGATTTGGGAGGGGCGGGGTTGTCATAAGAAAGGAAAATTTTTCCTTTTTTTATTGACAAATTGAATAAAGTGTGATATAGTATAGTTTAAGAGGCGGTATTATGAACGAATTTTCAAGTAATCGGAAAAAAATGCGGCAAACGGTTCGAGCGATTTGTCATTGTGCACTCGCCGTTTTCGCGGTTTGGGAAATCGTTTCCGTCGTTTTTACGGCGTTTAACGGCTATGTGGCATTAGAGGGTAAGTTTTGGGAACATAAAAAAAGAATGTTTCTACTTTTTCCCGTATATTGTCTGTTATTTCTTGCCGCATTACTCAAACTGACTGCGCTTGTTCAAGAATGGGCAAAGACGGAACAAACTCCGCGCACCGAACGGAGCAAGGTTTTCGTTTTGATGCAGGGTGTGGCGGCAATAACCTTGCTTGTCAGCGTAATTGCGTGGGCGTTTACCGACGGAGCTTTGTGCAAACAGCTCGCGTATTTGTCCTTTACGGCTTTTACGCTCGGCTATTTGTTGTCCTGCCTCAAAGCGGTGAAACCTTTGCGGTTGCGACTTTCGCCCGTTGTAGGTTATGTCGTGTTTGCGGTGGGCATGCTCGCGCTTATGCTCACAATTTCGAACGCTTTCAATACCTTTCAGTCGGTAAAGTTAGTGTCGGAAAGCATATATTATACCTACGCGGTATCGAAAGAGGCGTTTATCGGTTGTTTAATTCCTTGCGGCGTATTCACTGGTTGCACGGCGGTGGGATTGCTGTGCTCGCCTTTTGAAAGAACGGGAACGTAATTTTTTTCAAATAGAGAACGCCCCGACGGGTTTCGTCGGGGCGTTTCGTTTCTTTGTGTCATTGCGAACCGTAGGTGAAGCAAGCTTTTTTAGATTGCCACGCTCACGTCGCTTCTCGCAATGACAGCTTGTTGTTTTATAAGCAGTTTTTTGCTTTAAGCGTTTGAATAACCTCTTTTGCGATTTGTTCGGGCGTTTGCGCCGCGTTGATGACGGCGATGCGCTCGGGGTATTTCTCGGCAAGCGTTTTATAGCCCTCGTAGACCTTTTTATGGAAAGCCATTCCCGCTTGTTCTAATCTATCGTTTTCGTCTGCGCCGTGTTTTCTTACAAACGCCTGTTCGGGGGTTAAGTCAAAGAAAACCGTGCAATCGGGTAAATATTTTTCAAGGGCAAACGAATTGATTTTGGAGATGAAATCAAACCCCAACCCGCGCGCAAACGCTTGATAGGCAAAGGACGAATCGACGTATCTGTCGCAAACGACGAGCTTGCCCGACGAGAGGGCGGGTTCAACCCTGTCGGCAAGGTGTTGCACGCGGGAGGCGGCGTAGAGGAGTGCCTCGCATTCGTCCGTCATTTCGGAATTTTTGCCGTTTAATAAAATTTCTCGAATGGATTCGGAAATTTTCCCGCCGCCCGGCTCGCGCGTGAAGATATGTTCTATACCGTTTTTCGTTAAATACTCGCTCAAAAGACGGAGTTGTGTGCTTTTGCCGCACCCGTCGCAGCCCTCGAACGTGATAAATTTACCTCTGCTCATTTTCTAATTTTCCTTAAAAACAAAAATTTTTCCGTCGTTCAACCCGAACACGTTGTTTGCTTTTTCAAGCAATTCGATTTTTTCTTGCGTAATTTTTTCGCCCTCTTTGAGTAGCGGCAGGCAGGGAGGAAATATGCCGCATTTTGCCGCACAAACGCGCCCTGCGCTCTTTTCCAAAACTACCCATTCCCCGTCCGTATTCGGAAAAACGAGGGGGGCAGGGTCGCGTTGAACCGTTGCGGTTTCCTCTAACGGGTACAGGACGAACGCGTTTTCTATCGCGCCTTGTAGCCGCGCGAGCTCCCGCGCTTTGGTGGCGGGGGAAAGATAAAAGCAAAGCTCGTTCCCGTCGCAAAATTCAGGGAAAATCCCTTGCCGTTCAAAATAGTTTTCCGCCTCGAACGCCGCGCGCCCAAACAAAACGCAAAGCTTTGTCCAGTCGCCGCGAAGAAGTATGCGTTCGTGGCGCTCGGCAAACGCCTTTACCCGTTCTTCCAAACGCTGATTGCGAGGGTATTTGAACGCGTATTCAACGCTCGCCATAATCGGATAAGACGGGCTTGTCGTTCGAAACAGTTGCACCGCCGCCGTGAGCGCGTCCGCTTGTTTTTCGCCGTTTGCATGCACCGCCGCGCCTTGCGTGAGGGCGGGCAGGCTTTTATGCACACCGTCCACCCAAAAATCGGCGTATGTGCCCGCGTAGCGCGTTTTATCGAAATGCAAATGTCCACCGTGCGCGCCGTCCACCAGCAACAGCTTGTCCGCGTGCGCCCTTTTCACAGCCTCTAAATCGAGTAGATTGCCGTAGTAATCGGGCGAGGTACAAAACACCGCGTCCGCGCCGTCTGCGACGGGAAGCGGCGTCAAGGACAGGGCGGCGCAGGCGTTGTAAAAACTGCTGTGCGCCTCGCCGAGCAGATAAACGTTTTGCGCTCCCAGCGTTTTTGCGGCTTGGAGCATGGAAAATACGCCGCAGGTGCTCCCGTCGGTCAGAATAAAGCTTTTGGTTGCGCCCGTGATTTGGGCAATATCCCGTTCCGCTTGCGCAATACAGCCGCGCGGACAGGCGAGATTGTCCGAATAGGATAATTCGGTGAT
>JAFTKT010000008.1 GCA_017453145.1 Clostridia bacterium | reverse complement strand
GTTGTATTACCGTCCGCATCACCCGCCGCGTTTGCCGTATACGCCAAGAAGGT
Organism: Clostridia bacterium; assembly: GCA_017453145.1. GTDB lineage: Bacteria > Bacillota > Clostridia > Christensenellales > Borkfalkiaceae > Scatosoma. The sequence continues at coordinate 4,005 of JAFTKT010000008.1, read as the reverse complement.
TACTTGGTTGTCGCTTGCATACGCTGTATTGCTGCTGACGTATTCTACGTCAATTGCAACCGTTTGCCCTGCGGTAAGCGCTCTGTCAAGAACGAGTATGCTTTCGCTACCCGCCGTGCCTACTACTTTCAAATAGCCGTCTACGATTTCATAGCTTACGTTCTTTTCCTTGCCGAAATCATTGATTTGGTCGCTCGTAGTAAAATCCCAAGTTTTGCGGCTTTCTTCGTAGATTGCATATAAAACGACTTCGCCTTTCGCGTTGGAAACGGTTTCTGCCGTAATCGTATCGCCCGTGCCGTCCGCTTTTGTATTCCAACTCTTAAAGGTGGCGTCTTCTTTAACGGGGGCAGGCAATTCGCCATATACGTTGCCGTATGTCACCGTTTTATTCGCCACGGCAGCTTTTCCGTCTACCGTACCGCCGTTTAAGTCAAAGGTGATTTCGCAAGTCGTAGCACCAAGGTCTTTTCTGTTACCGTACACAATCGTATCAGACGTAACCAAATTGCCGTCCACTCTGTCGCCCACCTTCGCATACGCTTGGTAGGTATATGCATTCCCTTGATCGTAAGCCACTTCCCATACGATCATGCCCGTATATTCGCTGCCGAACATATCGCTTACCGTCCAAGTGGAATTGCCGCTTGTGACAGACGTATAATACTTGGTCGTAACGGCGTGATACTTTGTGATGCCGTCCATATCCTTAAAGGCGTATCCGACCTCATACACGTCATCGTAATTCTTAATACCCGTCGCAAGCAACATATGCTCTTGCGATTTAGAAATCTTATATTTCGTCGTTGAAAGCGTAGGCGTTGCACCTGCTGTCGTTTCCGCGCTTGCCACCGCCGTATTCATCGAAAATGCAAGGCCGAACACCATACAAAGTCCACATAAAAGTGAAAGTATGTACACACTTAATTTCTTCATGTTTTTTCTCCTTATATTTCTCCGTTATACTGTGCCGTCAAAATTTCCGCCATCCGTTATAGGGGGAACTATCGTTCCGCCGGGAGGCGCATTGCCAGCGCCCGTATCCTCGTCTTCCGACGAAGGATCTTCACTCGATTCCGCGCTGGACTCGTCTTCCGATACTTCCACGTCCGATTCATTGTCCTCGACGACGCTCGAATCTTCACTCGATTGCGTATCCGGCTCTTCTTCGGAAGCTTCTACGTCCGATTCATTTTCCTCGACGACGCTCGAATCTTCACTCGATTGCGTATCCGGTTCTTCTTCGGAAGTTTCTACGTCCGATTCATTGTCCTCGACGACGCTCGAATCTTCACTCGATTGCGTATCCGGCTCTTCTTCGGAAGTTTCTACGTCCGATCCATTGTCCTCGACGACGCTCGAATCTTCACTCGATTGCGTATCCGGCTCTTCTTCCGAAGCTTCTTCGTCCGATTCATTGTCCTCGACGACGCTCGAAGATTCCGCATCAATATCATCCGAACTTTCCGTTTGCGAAAATTGACTGCTTGATTCTTGCCAACTATTGTGATCGTCGTTTTCAATAAAACATCCCGCAAAGCAACTCATAGCCAATACGGCTATAATACTTATCCATAGCTTTTTCATAAAGATACTCCCGAATTACTCATTCCAACCGTTATCGTCGTCATAATCACCTTCCGGAGTCATATTCTCCCCAGCAGAAACCGTCAAAACGTCCATTCGCTCAAACAGTAAAACTTTAATGAAAAGTTCATCGTAATAATTTTTCTGTTTCACAAGATTTTCTCCTATTTTAAAACATTTTTATCAATTTACGTTCTTTATCGAATATTATTTCGCTTGAAGTGGAATTACAAACGCCGCACTGGTAGAAGATACTTCTAACGCCAGTTTTCCTTTTTTCAGCGTAACCACTTTTTCCTCGCCGTTTTGTACGACTAACGCTCCTTTATATCTTGAGGAAAAGGAAAGAGAAACCTCTGCCGTTTGATCGTCGTAAGGATTTGTGGGGTTGGTCACCATATACCCTTTTCTTCCGTCTTCATCTTCAAAATGTCCTACCAAAACGTCGTAATTGGACGATGCGCCCGTCAACGCATACGTTTCGTCTATATCAACGCTGTACTTCAAGCAATCAAACAAGCCCGTTTGCTCTTTCGTTCCTTCTATTGTAGAAGTGCCCAACCATTCATAATTCATATAGATATGGTCCCAAGCGCGGATCGCTTCGTTTGCCTCTGCCACTTTATAATACGTTTCCGTGGGCTTACCTTCCATATCTACTATAGGATACAAATAGGTCGTTTCATGCGAAGAATAGATATAATGCAATAAATATTTTGAACCGTACGTCATAGCAAGATTCATTTGCCAAACCAAATCGTTTGCCGTAGGATTGATATACCAAAGGTGTCCCGACGTCAAAAGCGTGTACCAAAGCGGAATTCCAGCCTCTTTGGCGTAATAGCTGCAAACGTCAAAATCGTACAAATATTCTTCCCGAACGTAAGCCTCGCCCGTATCCTCGTCCTTCATCAAGGAATAATTATCAAAAGACACCATTTCCAAGCCGCACTCGTCAATGTACGCTTCTAAATACTTTTCATAGGTCGTTCCTATGTTCGCATAGCTGGGGTTCAAATTCACGTAGAACATTCTATCTCCCATTTTTTGCGTGTATTCCTGCTTCATCTTCGTTAAGGTAGCCAAATCCTCCATGAACGGCTCGTCATAAACGCAGAAACCCCAGAAATTGTCTTTATTGATATAAGAAGGCGTCAAGCCGTTCCAAGGACGTTGGTCGGCAATAACGTTTAATTCATATTTTGCACACGTGTCTATAAACGTTTCCAAAGGCGTATTTCTCGTATAAGTCCCTACAAGCAAATTGACCCCTGCGTCCTGTAGATTGCTTAATTCCTCTTCGCTCAAATCAAAATGCGAACCGTTCCAAACCCCGATCGTAATTGCCGAATCCTCATCATAGCTTGGAACGTCGAATTGATAATTTTCTTGCTGATTACAAGCGGATAAACCTATCGCTCCCAATATGATAGCCAAGCCAATAGATATTTTCTTTTTCATATAAAACTCCTTGCTTACTTCCTAAAAGAAGCATTTAACCTATGTGTACCGCCATAAGACGGTACACATAATCGTTGTCTCACATTTTTTATTGCGCGTCAATAATTCTGATCGCCGTAATTTTGAAATACGCGCCTGCTTCGCTATTCATAACGAATTGCATTCTGATACCGCTACAATCCTGCGAAACAGTCACGTTTACCGTCGTTTTCGCGCAATCCCAACCGCCGTCCCAAGGCGCGCTGCCCATTACGGCAGTAGTCTTTCCGTCTGCGTCGCCCGCCGCGTTCGCGGTGTAGCCCAAGAACGTAACTTGATTTACGCCGTTGACAAACGTTACGTCGTTCGCTACGTATTCTACGTCAATTGCAACCGTTTGCCCTGCGGTAAGCGCTCTGTCAAGAACGAGTATGCTTTCGCTGCCTGCCGTGCCTACTACTTTCAAATAGCCGTCTACGATTTCGTAGCTTACGTTCTTTTCCTTGCCGAAATCATTGATTTGGTCCGCCGTCGTAAAGTCGTATTCCGTTCTCGTGTTTACTACGGGTTCGTCGGGGATTACGGGTTCATCAGGCTCTACGGGCAATTCTTCCACTTCTTCGTCCGCCGCGTAAAGTCTAACGTTCGTAATTTTGAAATATGCGTCCGCTTCGCTATTCATAACGAATTGCATTCTAAGTCCTGCGCAATCTTTCGTAATTTCACTTACCGTTCTTACTTTTGCGCAAGTCCAGCCGCCGTCCCAAGACGCATTGCCCATAACTGCGTACGTATTATTATCCGAATCTCCTGCAGCATTCGCACCGTACGTCAAGAAAGTGATTTGATTTACGCCGTTGACAAACGTTACGTCGTTCGCTACGTATTCTACGTCTACCGTCACTTTCATACCTGCGGTGAGTTCTCTAACCAATACGAGTATGCTTTCGCTGCCCGCCGTGCCTACTACTTTCAAAT
>JAFTKT010000095.1 GCA_017453145.1 Clostridia bacterium | reverse complement strand
AGACGTATTTTATATACCATGCACGAAATGGGCTTAACGCCTGACAAACCGCATAAAAAGAGCGCGAGAATCGTCGGTGATTGTATGGGTAAATTCCACCCGCACGGCGATAGCTCCGTCTACGACGCAATGGTGCGTATGGCGCAAGATTTCAATATGGGCAAAACGCTCGTGGACGGGCACGGTAACTTCGGCTCGGTCGACGGCGACCCTGCGGCGGCTATGCGTTACACAGAGGCGCGTATGCAACCGCTTGCGTTGGAGCTTTTGCGGGATATTGATAAAGAAACGGTCAGCTTTTCCCTCAACTTCGACGATAGCTTGAAAGAGCCGGACGTGCTTCCCGGCCGTTTCCCGAACCTGCTCGTCAACGGCGCGTCGGGTATTGCCGTAGGTCTTGCCACGAATATCCCCACGCATAATTTAGAAGAAGTTGTCAACGGCGTCGTGGCATATATCGACAATCCCGCCATTTCTCTGGAAGAAATGATGGAATACGTTCCCTCGCCCGATTTCCCGACGGGTGGGATTATCCTTGCGAATGAGCTGATTCAAGCTTATAAAACGGGTCGCGGTAAAATCACGCTCCGTGCTAAAATTCACGCGGAAAAGACGGATAACGGCAAGACGAATCTTGTGATTACCGAACTTCCTTATCAAGTGAATAAAGCGCAGCTATTGCGAAAAATCGTGGAGCTTTGCGACGAAAAAGAAAAGGAACTCGACGGTATCGACCACGTCGCCGACGAATCGGACAGAACGGGTATGCGCGCGGTAATACGTATTAAGAAAGACGCAGACGCGAGCGCGATTTTGAAATGCCTTTATAAATATTCCGATTTGGAGGTTACGTTCGGTATCAATATGGTCGTAATCGCCGACGGTAAGCCCCAACAGCTCGGCTTGATGGAAATTATCCGTCATTACGTGAAATATCAGCAACAAATCGTCAAGAAAAGAACGCTGTTCGATTTGAAACAGGCGGAGCAACGTTGTCATATATTAGAGGGCTTGATTGTCGCGGTGCAAAATATCGACGAAGTGATAGCGATTATTAAAAAGTCGGAAAGCACGTCGGACGCGCGCACAAAACTCATGGAGCGGTTTGAGATTTCCGAAGTACAGGCGCAGGCGATACTCGATTTACGGCTTGCCCGTTTGACAAAGCTTGAAATTTACAAGCTGGAAGAAGAGCTCAAAGAGCTGAAAAAGACGATTAAAAAGCTCACGGCGATTTCTAGAAGCGGTGATTTGCAACTTCAAGTCGTGAAAGAAGAGATTACCGAAATTAAAAACGCGTATCCCACGCCCCGCCGTTCCAAGCTTGTCTTTACCCGTGAAGAGGCGGACGAGCTCGTTTCCGCCGCGCCTGAAAAGAAAGCGGGCGAGCCTTGCACGCTTGTCTATGCGGCAGACGAAACGTTCAAGGTTTTGACGGGTAAAAACCGTGAGGCATTGAAAAATACCGTAGACGGAAAGTTTAATCCCCGCGTGATTGCGCTCAAAGTGTTGCAAACCGCGACGGATAAACGTATTTTTGCGTTCACAAACTACGGGAATTGTTATAAGCTCGACATATCTGCACCCAAGCTTGTTTGCAAGCTTACCGAAGAGGGCGAAAGCTTGAAAGCGCTCGCAAACGGCGTGGAAACGGGCGAAAAGGTCGTGGCAATGTTTGAAATTAGCGAGCGATTGCCGTATGGTAATTTACTTTTCTATACGAAGAAAGGTATGCTTAAAAAATCCGAGTGGTCGGAATACGAACAGCGCAAGGATAATTTCCAAGCCGTCAAACTCAACGAGGGCGACGAAGTAATCGGCGTGGAAGAGGACGACCCGAATGAAGAAACGACGGTACTGCTCGTAACGAAAGAAGGCATTTGTCTGAATGCGTTAAAGGACGATATTCCCACGCAGGGCAGAATTTCGACGGGGGTGCGCGGTATTATGCTCCGCGAGAGCGACGAAGTGGTTTTAGCCACGCAAACGAACGGCGAGGGCGAAATCGTGATTGCCACCGACGAGGGTAAATTCAAACGGGTAATCGCCTCGCTTATCGAGCCGTCCAAGCGTTATAGAAAGGGCGCGATGGTTGTGAGCTTGCGCGAGGGTGCGAGCGTGATTTCCGCGAGCGTGGTAACAACGCCGTATGTCCTTGCGGTCGTGGATAAATCTAACGCCGTTTCCGAGCTGTCAAGCGAAAGCATAGCGATTTTATCGCAAAGTAACCGTGCGCAAAAGATAGCGCGCTATAAAGAGGGTAGCGTGGAAAAGGTAATTCCTTTGCCGTATAAACAAGAGGAATAAGGCACGAATAGTTATAATCTCGGAAAAACCGACATAATATATTTCGTAAACGAATTACGGAGGTCGGGATTTTGTGGGATTATATTGAAGAAAGAGCAAGAAAATGCGCGGAATATATCGTTGCGACGGGTTGCACCGTTCGAGCGTGTTCCGCTCATTTTTCTATCAGCAAGTCAACGGTACATAAAGACGTGTCCGAGCGGTTGAAATATATCGACGAGGAATTATACGAGCTTACGAAAAAAGTGCTCGCGCTCAATTTGAGCGAACGGCACATTCGCGGTGGGATTGCCACGCAGAAAAAGTATAAAAAGGACGGCAACGATTAGAAAAATTTTACGCTTATAATATCATAATGCAGTTTTAGCTTGCTTTTTTGAACGTAATGTGATATAATATACAAAAGGACGAAAGATGAACGCGATTAGGAGATTTTTTGGATATTACAAACCGCACAAGAGGTTGTTTTTAATCGACCTCGTGTGCTCTTTTACAATTTCCGTTTGTAATATGTTCTATCCCATGATTGCGCGGAATATTATGAACGATTACGTCCCCAACGGAAATTTACGACTTTTGCTCACGTGGGCTATCGTGCTTGCGGCAATCTATGCATTAAAATGCTTCTTGACGTTTATCGTCGGGTATTGGGGGCACGTGCTCGGCGTACGGTTGCAAGGGGATATGCGGCGTGATTTGTTTCGGCATATTGAAACGTTGCCTTTCTCGTTTTTTGATGAAAACAAAACGGGCGGCGTAATGTCGAGGATTGTCAACGATTTATTCGAAGTGTCCGAGCTTGCGCATCACGGACCGGAAGATTTATTCAATTCGTTTATTTCCATTATCGGCGCGCTCGTGATGTTGACGTTTATCAATGGCTGGCTGTCGGTAATCGTGCTTTGCTACGTGCCGTTTATGATATTTTTTGCGGCGAAAGCGCGCGGGAGAATGAACAAGGCGTTTGAAGAATCGCGCAAAAAGATTGCACAGCTCAACGCGGAGATAGAATCGTCCGTTTCAGGCGTACGCGTTACCAAAGCGTATAACGCGGAGGAAACGGAACGTGAAAAGTTTGACGAGGTAAACGGTCAATTCAAAAAGGCGCGCAGTGAATCCTATCGCGCTATGGGCGGTTTTCAGGCGGGTATGTCGGGGTTTAACGACTTTTTATATCTGCTTGCGCTTGTTTCGGGTGGACTTTTGTTCTATTTCGGTAAAATAACCGCGCCCGATTTTACGGCGTTTATTCTCTATATTACCATGCTTTTAACGCCTATCCGTACCCTTGTTTCCCTTTTTGAACAAATACAGGACGGCTTGACGGGCTTTAAGCGTTTTTGCGAGCTTCTCGACACGCCGTCGGAATACGAACCCGAGCAACCCATTCAAGCCGAGTTAGACGGCGACGTTGTGTTTGAGAACGTCAAATTCGGCTATAAAAAACAGGAAGAGGGCGGGAACGAAGTGCTTAAAGGCGTTTCGTTTACGGTCAAGAAAGGCAAAACGGTCGCGCTTGTCGGTGCGTCGGGTGGAGGAAAAACGACCATTTGCCATTTGTTGCCCCGTTTCTATTTACGCGATAGCGGAAAGATTACGCTCGGCGGCGTGGATATAAACGACGTAACCTCTGCCGCGTTACGCGAAAAGATTGCGGTGGTACAGCAAGACGTGTTTCTCTTTTCGGGGAGCGTGCGCGACAATATCACCTACGGTTCGCCCGATAAAGGCGAGGCGGAAATGCTGTTGGCGGCAAAGCGTGCGAATATACACGAGTTTGTACAAACCTTGCCCGACGGCTACGATACGGAAGTAGGCGAGCGAGGCGTGAAACTTTCAGGCGGACAAAAACAGCGCATTTCGATAGCCCGTGCTTTCTTGAAAAATCCCGCCGTGCTCGTGTTGGACGAGGCGACGAGCGCGCTAGATAATATGACGGAAATGCAGATACAAAGCTCGCTAGCGCAGTTGTCGTTGGGAAGAACGACGCTTGTCGTTGCGCACAGGCTTTCGACGGTGAAAAACGCCGACGAGATTTTGGTCGTAACAGACGGCGAAATTACCGAGCGCGGCACGCACGAACAGCTCGTTGCAAGCGGCGGGTTATACGCAGAATTATACCGCTATCAATTTAAGGAATAAAAAAGGAGATATAAAATATGTGGGAAGAATTTATTCGTCAGCTTTGGATGATGCCTGATTTACTGTTATCGGTATTATTAGGCTTTGTTATCGGCTTTGAGAGAAAGCTCCGATTTAAGGAGGCGGGGATACGAACGCACACGATTGTATGTTTCGGCGCGGCGCTTATGATGGTGATTTCCAAGCACGCATTCGGGAGTGATGCGGATTCCGCGCGCGTTGCGGCGCAAATCGTGTCGGGCGTCGGTTTTTTAGGCGCGGGTATGATTGTGTATCGGCAACACGAAGTCAAAGGCTTAACGACGGCGGCAGGCGTTTGGGCGACGGCTGGCGTGGGAATGGCTTGCGGTGGTGGGCTTTATTTTGTGGCGGTCGGAGCGACGGTGCTGTTGATTTTGGCGCAATGCATTTTTCATTTGAACGTTCGCGCATTCCGTTCTAAAAAATATTATTCCGTGAAGATTGAATTTTTACATACGGGCGAAGAAAACTTAAAAATCAAGGAACTGTTCGGAACGGACCGATTTAATCATCTTGTCATCAAGCGTGAGGACGAGCGTGTGGTATACAGCGCCACGCTGACCACCGATAAAGAGTTTTCTTCCACGCGCTTGAACGAAATGATGGCGAAAAATCCGTTTATCTGTTCGTTGGAGCGTTGCGATAACGATTAATTTTTCAAAAAAGGCAAGGATTTTTTGAAATTCCTTGCCTTTTTGCTTGAAAAATATTTGACAAATGTTTTTTTTTGTTATATAATAGCTACGTTGTTAGGGGTTTGGTATAGAGGTTGTGCCTTGGTCTCCAAAACCAAAGAGATGAGTTCAAGTCTTATAGCCCCTGCCAAGAAGTATGCGCCCCGAAAGTAAAGT
>JAFTKT010000094.1 GCA_017453145.1 Clostridia bacterium | reverse complement strand
GCGTGGATTTGCGCAAACCCGACCTCTTTGATAATGGACAGCGACTGCTCGAAATCCTCCTCCGTCTCCGTCGGAAATCCCGCGATAATATCCGTCGTAATGGCGGCTTTGGGGAACGCGCGCCGTATCATAGCGCACTTTTCCAAATACTCCTCGCGCGTATAATGCCTGTTCATACTCTTCAACACACGGTTCGAACCGCTCTGCAAGGATAAATGGAAATGCGGCGCAAAATTCTTGACTTCTTTCAAGACCTCCAAAAACCGCTCGGTAATCAAACTCACTTCCATAGAGCCCAAACGCAACCGCGTATCTGCGCCACGCACCGTCCAAAGCAAATCGGCAAGGTCGCGCCCCTTTTCGTCGCGGTAATCGGAAACGTCAATGCCAGTAATCACCGTTTCATAAGCCCCGCCGAGCAAAATTTCCGCCGCCGCACTCTCCAAATATCTCGACCTGCTCCTACCCCGAAGATAGGGTATCACACAATAGGAACAAAATCGGTTACACCCGTCCTGAATTTTAACGAACCGCCGTGTTTTCAAACAGTCGGGCAAGAGCATCTCCTCGTACATGCCCCCTGCATTTTGCGTTTGCAAGCCGCAAAACCCGTCGGCAAAATCCGCGCGCACGATTTCCAAAACGCGGTTCTTTTTCTGTGCGCCGACCACCGCCGTAACCCCCTTTTCCAAGAACGAAGCAGGCGATTTTTCAGAGGCACAGCCGCACACGATAATCCTTGCGTCAGGGTTAAATTTCAACGCCCGCGCAATCGCTTGACGGCTTTTCCGTTCCGCCTCGCCCGTAACGGCGCAGGTATTGATAATATACAAATCGGCAGGCGCAAGCTCGCGCGAAACCGCGTAGCCAAGCATTTCCAAACCCCGTATCATCGACCCGCTCTCGACGTCGTTCACCTTACAGCCGAGCGTAAAGACCACCGCTTTCATTCCCATTCCCCCAACGCGTGCATGGTAACCGCCGTCAACGCCACCGCCGCCGTTTCCGCGCGCAATATACGTTTTCCCAGCGAAAGCAATTCCCAGCCGTCGGCTTTGGCAAGTTCCGCCTCCTCACGCGCAAAACCGCCCTCGCTTCCGATGACAAGCGCAACGCTCCCCGAAAGCTCGGACAAGGCAACCTCGCTCCTTTCGGCAAATTCACAGGCAAAGAGTTTATTGTCATAACCGCTCGCAAGCCCCAACGCCTCTTTGAGCGAGCTCGCGTATTCCACGCGCGGCGCAACCGAACGCAGGCATTGTTTCGCCGCCTCTTTCGCCACCTTATTCAGCCGTTCAAGCTTGTTTTCGTTCATATACGCCGACGAATATTGCGACGAAAACGCCACGATTTTTTTCACGCCCAGCTCCACCGCCTTTTGCACGGTAAACTCGTTCTTGTCCGCGTTCTTCAAATACCCGAACAACAGGCAAACGTCGCTTTTCGCCTCCCGCTCGCCAAGCTGACTACGCACAACGGACAAAAGCATTTGTTTTTTCTCGACGGCTTGCACGAGCGCCGTATATTCCTTGCCGCTGTTATCGAGTAGCACGACTTCCGCACCCACGCCGATACGCAGCACGTTTTTCGCATGCTCGAATTCCTCGCCCGCAAGAACGACGTTTTCCAAGCCCCCGATTGTATCCACAAAAAACCGTTTCATCTCAACCCTGCCCCTATGCTTCCCGTTTCAAAACGAGCGAAAACCATTCCCCTTTTCTGCGCTCGTGCACAAGAAAAAAGCCCTGCGCCGCATACGCGTTTTTGACGAGCTGCAAACGGCTTTCAATAATCCCGCTCAAAATCAAAACGCCGCCCACTTTCAAATTCTTGGGGATAGAGGGCGCGAGCATAACGAGAATTTCGCCCGTAATGTTCGCAAACATAATATCCGCGCAAACGCTCGTATCGTCCAAAAGGTTGGAGTGCGCCACCACCGCACGCGCCGCAACGCCGTTGAGCTCGCAGTTATGTAGCGAGCTTTTCACAGCGATTTCGTCAATGTCGGTCAAATACGCTTTCTTTGCGCCAAGCTTCAACGCGGCAATGCCCAAAATGCCGCTCCCGCAACCGACGTCTATACAAACGGAACGTTCGTCCACGAACTCTTGCAACCATTCCACGCACATAGAAGTCGTTTCGTGCTCGCCCGTACCAAACGCCATATTCGAATCGAGCAAAACGGTTTTTTCGCCCTGTTGCGGCTGATAATCAATCCATTCGGGCACGACGACGATTTTTCCCAAACGGATAGGACGGAAATGTTTTTTCCACACGTCAATCCAGTCGTCGCCGTCAACGGTGCGTTTGGTGTCCTCGAGCGTGCCGAACGGGATTTCGCCGCCCGACAGCTCCTTTGCGTTTTGAATATCGGACAAAACGGCGCGAACGGTCGTTTCAGCTTTCGCCTCTTCCAAATAACATTTGACGAGCACGTCTTGCGGCTGTTCCTGCGTCAACTCGTCGTCCATATAATCCCAATAAGTCGTTTCCTTGCTCGTTTGCAGGGCGATAATGTCGTTTCTATCGCAAATGGTAACGCCGAAATCGGTATAGTTCCACATAATATCGGCGACAATTTCACTCGCCTCGCTCGTCGTATGAATAGTAAGTTCGATATATTTCATAATACCACTATTATAGCATACCGCGATAAAATTAGCAAGGAATTTACAAATTTTATAAAAATTTCAAAAAAATTTTCTTTCTCCTGTTGACAAATCCCCGAAAAAGGGGTATTATAATATAAAGAGAAAAAAGATAAGGAGGCAAAAAGATGTTTTGTAGAGAATGTGGACAAAAATTATCCCTTCGGTTTTGCGAAAACGAAGGACTTGTGCCCTATTGCAACACCTGTGAGTCATACATGTTCCCGCAATTTTCGGTAGCGGTGAGTATGGTCGTTACCAATCGTGCGCAGGACAAAATCCTGCTCGCCAAGCACGTCGAGGACGACGATTTCATTCTGTTCGCCGGCTACGTGAAAAAGGGTGAAAACGCGGAAAAGACAATCCCCCGCGAAATCAAGGAGGAGCTGGGACTCGATGTCGTGAAAGCGAAATACATGTCCTCCCGTTATCATCAACGGAAAGAGCTTTTGATGCTCAACTTTATCGTCATCGTAGAAGATAAAGAAATCAAGCTCAAAGAGGACGAGGTGTCGGAGGCGCGTTGGTGCACGCCCGACGAGGCGCAAGCACTCATTCGCAAGGGCACGACGGCAGAATTTTTCCTCGCGAACGCCGTCCGCGAATTAAAGAAAAAAATTTAAGCGAAAAAACGTCGATTTTCAAAAAATCGGCGTTTTTTTCACTAACGTGCGGAACGCCTGATTTATAAAGGCTTTCCGACAAAAAAATCGGCGTTTTTACAAAAGCCGTTTTTATATTTTCCGAAAATCTGTGTTATAATAGCCTCAATCCCTTTTATCGCAAGGGATTGAGGCTTTTATTATGACGGTATATGTCGAGTATGCGTTTTTGGAAAATTTCTTGCTGGACGGTATGCTTTTATACCTTTCTTTCCATGCGGCAAAAACGCGCCTTTCTTGGAAAAAGCTGCTTTTTTCCGCCGCGCTCGGCGGCGCGTTTGCTCTATTTTTTCCTCTGCTTATTTTGCCACCGCCATTAGAATATTTTCTCAAATTCGCCTTTGCTTTTTTGCTGTGTTTGCTTGCGTTTCCGCGCTTAAAAAGCAAAAAAGACGTGGGCAGGTATGCGTTGACCTGTGCGTGCTTTTTCTTTTTTTCCTTTGCGCTCGCAGGTGCAATTTTCGGTCTTTACAGCGGTTTTGCTTTCCAAGAGGGTGGCTATTTTTTCGGACAACTCCCCTTTTCGGTTTTGCTGATTTTCGCCTGTTGTTTGTTTCTGCTTTTTCGTTTTCTGCTCAAAAAAATCTATGAAAAACGCGCTTTGCATTCGCATATCTACGATTGCGCAATCCTTTATAACAAAAGGCGTGTAGCGATTTTAGGATACTTGGATAGCGGCAATTTGGCAAGCAAATTCGGCGTGCCCGTTTGCTTTGTTTCGCCCGATATTGTCTTTGATTTCTGGGAAAACGAATATTATTCTCCCCAAGAATTTATTGCGATTGAAACACTCGGCGGCGAAAAAACCTTGCCCCTCTATTGCGGCGAGTTGGAAATCAAAACAAACAATCACAATTTGATAAAAAAGCAGGTATATTTCGCGCCGTCGGCGCATATCGTATCGAGAGAGTATAAAATGCTTTTACAAGCGAATATCTTGGATTAAAAGGAGAAGAACGGTATGAAATTTTCTGAAATTTTGCAAAGTTTTCTACAAAAAACGCGGCTCTTTGGCGAGCATAACGTGGTGGACTACGTCTGTGGCGGCGGTGAGGCGTTGCCGCTCCCCCTCTCCCCCGACGAGGAGAGTGAAACGCTGCGAATTTTAACCGAACGGGAGGGGCAGGAGCGCGACGAAGCCAAATCCCAGCTCATTCAGCACAACTTGCGGCTCGTCGTTTACATAGCCAAAAAGTTCGATAATACGGGCGTAGATAACGATGACCTCGTGTCTATCGGCACAATCGGGCTCATCAAGGCAATCAATTCTTTCAAGCCTGACAAGAACATCAAGCTCGCGACTTATGCCTCGCGGTGCATTGAAAACGAAATCTTGATGTATTTGCGCCGCACCGCGCGCCTCAAAAGCGAAATCTCCTTTGACGAGCCGCTCAACACCGACTTTGAGGGGAACGAACTGCTCCTCTCCGACGTTTTGGGCACTTCCGCCGAAACCGTGTACGGGAATATCGAATCCAACGCGGAAAAACAACAGCTCAAAGAGGCGTTAAAAAAACTCTCGGAACGAGAGCGAAAAATTATGTTTCTGCGGTTTGGTCTAGGCGGCGGCGAGGAAATGACACAAAAGGACGTCGCTGACCTTTTGGGCATCTCGCAAAGCTATATCTCCCGCCTTGAAAAGAAAATTATTCTGCGTTTGAAAAAGGAAATTGCAAAAATGGAATAGGCAGGTATGCGGTGAGCATTCAATTTTATCACTTCGTTTGCACGCCTCTGTAAAATAAAAAACGCTCAAAAAGCGTTTTTATAATATTCAATCCGACCGTCTATATAGACTTCGGCGACGTCGAACCTTGCGTTGGGCTCTTCACCGTTTTTCGCGCCGTAATACGCCGCAATTTTGTAATAACGTTTTTGCTTGTCCGCACCCACCGCCTCGCGCGGCGCGCCGAACGCCTCGTTGGAGCGGGTCTTGACTTCGATAAAGACGAGCTCGTCGCCCTCTTGCGCTATCAAGTCCGCCTCGCCGAACGGCGTGCGAAAATTTCGTTCCAAAAGCTTAAAACCAAGCTTTTTTACGTATTTTTCAACGAGTTTTTCGCCGTTTTCGCCTAAAAGTTTTTTGTGAACGTCTTGCGGTGAACGGGGCATAAACCGTGCTCCTTTATTCCTTGAATATGTGCCGCCGTGCCGTAGCCCTTGTTCTTTTCAAAGGCATAGTGCGGGTACTTTTCGGCGTAGGTATCCATCAATGCGTCTCGATAGACTTTCGCGATAATGCTTGCCGCGCCTATGGAATAGGAAAGTGCGTCGCCGCCCACCACGCTACGCTGGGGAATAGGCGTGTCAATCGTCATATTCCCGTCGGTGAGCACTTTATCGGGCGTGATGGCAAGCTCTTCTATCGCGCGTTTCATGCCGAGCTTGGTTGCTTCTAAAATGTTAATCTCGTCTATCGTTTTTTCGTCGATTTCTACGATTTTGTAGCAAAGCGCGGCGTTTTTTATTTTTTCGGACAATTCCTCGCGTTTTTTTGCCGAAAGTTTTTTGCTGTCATCCACGCCTTCAACAAGCGACGCGGCGTCAAGCGGCATAATGACTGCCGCGCATACGACAGGACCTGCGAGCGGGCCTCTGCCCACTTCGTCTACGCCGGCAATATACCGCGCGCCCTTTTGCAAAAGGGCGCGTTCGATTTTCAGTTTTTCGTCTGCATTCCAAATTTTTTTCATAACGTTTTCCTTTTTGGCTTTTACGTTCTCCCACAGAGATTGCCGCGCCTTTCTACGAAAGGCTCGCAATGACAGAAAAAATTACCACTCGAAATTGGAAAAATCGGCGGGATTTTCCAACGTGATTTTGCCGATACGCCCCTTTCGGAAATCGTCAATCAGCGCCTTTGCGCCGCGCTCATAGTCAAACTCGCCGCCGCGCAAAATAAAGCCTCTGCGCTTGCAAAGCTGTTCGTACATGGAAAGCTTTTCCGAGAAATCCTCTATCCCGTAGCGTTCCGTCAGCGTTTTGGGATAGCTTGCCGCAAGCTCGCCCAACAGCTCTAACGCTATATCGTCCATATCCAAAATGTCGTCGTTCACGCTACCGATATACGCCAAATGCTTGGCAAGCTCTTGATTTTCAAACGAGGGCGGCATCGTGCCTGGCGTGTCCAACAAATCAAACTCGCCGCAACGAAGCCAACGCACGTCGCGCGTAACCCCTGCTTTATCCCCCGTCTTTGCGCGTTTTTGACCGCTTATTAAATTCACGAGCGTGCTTTTGCCTGTGTTGGGTATGCCTGCCACCATAAAGCGGAACGTGCGGTTTAAGCCTTTTGCCTGTGCGCGGGCGCGTTTTTCGTCCGTAATTTCCGTGAGTTTTTGTAAAATCAGGCGTTTGGTCGAGGGGTTCGTGCAATCGCATTTCACGCAAAACTTGCCCTTGCGCTCGAACAGTTTCAAAAAGCCGTCCGTTTTCGTCGAATCGGCGAGGTCGGCTTTGTTCAAAAGATATAAAACAGGCTTTTCGCCAAAGATTTTTTTGAAATTTTTATTTACCGTCGCAATCGGCGCGCGCGCGTCTAAAACGCAAATGATGCCGTCGCATAAGGCTTTCTTTTCCTCCATATCGCGCATGGCGCGCGTCATATGGCCTGGAAACCATTGTATCTTTTTCATTTCTTCTCCTACTTCAAAAGGTCGGGACGACGCGCTTTCGTGAGCGCAATCGCTTGCTCCTTGCGCCATTTGTCGATTTTGCCGTGATTGCCGCTACGCAAAATCTCGGGGACTTGTATGCCGCGATATTCCTGCGGACGGGTATATTGCGGATACTCTAAAAGATTATCCGAAAAACTTTCGTCAACGAGCGAGGAGGGGCTGATTACGCCGTCTACGTAGCGCGAAACGGCGTCTACTACCACCATTGCAGGCAGTTCGCCGCCTGTGAGAACGTAGTCGCCGATAGAGATTTCCTCGTCGATAAATAAATCAATCGCGCGTTGGTCCACGCCCTCGTAGTGCCCGCAAAGCAAGATTAAATGCTCGTATTCTAAAAGCTCGAATACTTTTTGCTGACGGAAAGGCTCGCCCTTTGGCGACATATACACGCGGCGGGCGTTATGCTCGGGGTCGAGCGCGTCGATTGCGCTACCAATCGGCTGGGGCATCATGACCATACCCGCGCCGCCGCCGAACGGATAGTCGTCGCATTTGAGGTGCTTGTCCTCCGTGTAGTCGCGAAGGTTGACGATATTGATTTGTATTTTGTTGTCCTTTTGCGCTCTGCCTAAAATGCTTTCTTTAAGTGCGGAAAACATTTCGGGGAAAAGCGTGAGTATATCGATTTTCATAATTGGCAAATAGGGAATTTGAAATTTTAGTTGTTTTCTTTCATTCCTATAAAAACAAAAGAATGATAACGGTGCGTGAAGATTCTATCACTGCGCTTACGCTCCGTTCTTAAATGACAGTTGGGGTTTACGCTTACGCTCCGTTCTTAAATGACAGTTGGGGTTTGGAACCCGTTGCTTATTTGAGGTTGAGTTTGGTTTTCAAAACGCGGAGCTCGTACCAAACGGAAAAGGTGATAATTCCTGCAACAAACAGGATTTTTAATACGTTCCAAACGTGCGCGCCTACGAGCGTGGTATAGAAGAAATCAAACACGCCAAACTCAACGAAAAATACGTAGATTGTTTCCAAGACCATAAACGCGATATAGCCTAAAAATACACGCAAGAAGATTTGGCTCTTCTTCATAAATTTTTGTTCCCAGCAGGTGAGTGCGCCGCTGACCGTGAAGATAGCGACAAAGATTTCAACACCGAGAATTAAATCCTCTAACCCTAAAAAGAATTCGGATACGGGGTTTACGACGGGCTCGGTTACGGGCGGGAGCGGTTCACCGTTTACGCTGATACAAAGCACAACCAGCAATACGCTCAAAACGCTTGCCGCCATAGACAGGAGCGTGGCGAGCATACCGCTCAAATGCTTGGCAAGAATTTGCTCTTCCATTGAGGCAGGGATACTGAACGTCAAGTACCCTTCCTCCTTGAAAAAGTTCTTGTGATAGCGGTTAATCGAAACGCCGAACGGTACGAACACCGTCGCCATAAGCGTAACCATGTATAAGACGAGCGTTAAAATTGCACCAAGTACCGTCGTTGCGGGATAGTTCATAATCGGCGCGTTCGGGTCTTCGGAAAAGAGCAATTCAACGCCCGTGCGGGAGAAAAAACAAATAAACAAAGTCAAGCCTGCAAGAATGCTCCCGCAAATTATCAGCGCGGGTAAAAAGACTTTCCATTCGTATTTGAAAAGCTTTTTGAGCATACGGCCGCGAACGGTACGGAGTTTGCCGTTTTTGTAATCCGTTTCGGGCAGAGCAGTCGTTTGCATTATATCCATCTGAACACCTCCCTGAACAGTTCGTCTATCGTTTTGCCCTCGCGTTCGCGGACGGCGTTCGTTTCGCCTTGCAAAACGAGCGTGCCTTCTTTGAGGAATATTACGTAGTCTAAATACTGCTCAATCTCGGAAATCAAATGCGTACTCATCAGCATAGTGGCATTTTCGCGTTTATGCGAGAGAATGGTTTGTAATATGTAATCGCGGGCGGCGGGGTCTACGCCTGCTATCGGCTCGTCTAATATAAAGAGCTTGGCGTTGCGCGAGAGCGTAAGAATGAGCGAAAGCTTTTCTTTCGTGCCTTTGGAAAGCGTTTTGATTTTCTTCGTTTCCAAAATGCCGAGCTCGCGGAGCATTTGCAGGGCTTTTTCTTTGTCGAAATCGGAAAAAAAGTCCTCGAAATATTCAAGTTGCTGTTTCACCGTGTAATCGTTTTTCAGCGAATGGGCGTCGGAAAGATACGACACAATCGCTTTGGTTTCCACACCGATTTCGTGTCCCCCTATTTTTGCCTCTCCGCCGCTCGGTGTGAGCAGACCCGTCAAGAGCTTAATCAGGGTTGTTTTGCCGCTACCGTTCGGACCTAACAAGCCCACGATACCGCCGTTGTCGGGGATTTGAAGATTTAAGCCGTTCAACGCGCAAAAACCGTCGTAGAATTTCGTCAAGCCGTTACATTCTATGATATTGGACATGGTTCGCCCTCCTATTTATCATATGCCGTTTATTTAGAGTACGTCGTTATAATATGCCGTCGACGAAGTCTTGGGAGTTGAAATATTCCAAATCGTCGATTTTTTCGCCGACGCCCGCAAATAAGACGGGAAGAGAAAGCTCGGCGGAAAGGGAGAATACGAACCCGCCCTTTGCCGTGCCGTCTAATTTCGTCAGCACTATGCCGTCTAGCTCCACTGCCTCGTCGAATACGCGTGCTTGACTAACGGCGTTTTGACCCGTCGTCGCATCTAATACGAGCAATTTCAAAAAGTCGGCTTCGGGGAATTCGCGTTTTACTACGCGGTCCATTTTCCGAAGTTCATTCATAAGGTTCTCTTTGACGTGTAATCTGCCCGCCGTGTCGATAATCAGAACGTCTGTATTCTTCGCTTTGACGGAGCTTACCGCGTCGAAAATGACCGCTGACGGGTCGCTACCCTCTTCGTGCTTGACAATGCGCACTTTCGCGCGCTCCGCCCACACGGAAAGCTGTTCGCTCGCCGCCGCTCGGAACGTGTCCGCCGCCGCGACCGTTACCGTTTTGCCCTGCTTTAAGAAATGATGTGCGAGCTTGCCTACCGTCGTGGTTTTTCCAACGCCGTTGACGCCGACTAACATGATTACGCAGGGATAGGACGGGGGCTCGACCTCCGATTCCTCTAACATTTCCGTGAGCGTTTGTTTCAAAATGCCCGTTACGTAGTCCCCGTCTTTGAGTTTTTCCGCAATCGCTTGCGCTTTTACGCGCTCGACTATCTCTTCCGCCGTCGTTACCGATACGTCGGCGGAAATCAGGATTTCCTCTAATTCCTCGTAGAACTCGTCGCCGAGCTTGTTTTTGGAAAACAAAAGGCGTAATTTTTCAGAGAGGTTGGCTTTCGTCTTTTTGAGTGCGCCAAAGATTTTACCGAATATTCCCATAGGTGTTCCTTTTTTGGTTGATTATTCCACTGTGCCTGCGCCGAGCTTGCTCTCGACCTCCGCGAGCTTGACGGAAACAATTTTCGAAACGCCCTTTTCTTGCATGGTTACGCCGAACAGCGAATCCGCTTGGTTCATGGTAGGCTTTCTGTGCGTAATCACGATAAACTGCGTGTCGAGCGCAAAACGTTTCAAATACGAGGCAAATCTATCCACGTTCGCGTCGTCGAGCGCCGCCTCGATTTCGTCTAAAATACAGAACGGCATAGGACGGGATTTGAGGATAGCGAACAAAATCGCAATCGCCGTGAGCGCACGCTCGCCGCCCGAAAGCAGGGAGATTTTCGTGAGCTTTTTGCCCGGAGGACACGCCACGATTTCTACGCCTGCCGCAAGCGGGTCTTCGCCGTCTACGTAGTCGATTTGGAGCTCGGCTTTGCCGCCGCCGAACAGTTCTTTGAACGTCGTTTTGAAGTTTTCGTTAATCAGCTCGAAGCCCTCGTTGAAGATACGGAGCATTTCAGCGCGTATTTCATCCAACGCGGACTGCAAATCGGCTATCGCCTTTTGTAAATCGTCGCGCTGGGTAATCATTTCGTCGCAATGCTCTTTTTCGTAGGCGTATTCCTCGACGGCGTTGGGGTTGACGGGACCGAGCATGGTGATTTTGCGTTTTAACGCCGTGATTAAATCTGCCGCCGCTTTCACGTCGAAATTCTCCACGCGCAAGGGTAAGCAGGTTTCGTAGTCGAGCTCGTAAGCCTCTTCCAAGCGGGCGCGGAGGTTTTCGAGGTTGGTGTCTATCTTGCTTATCTCAATCTCGCATTTATAACGCTTGTCTGATTGCTTGGTGAGCGTTTCCTGTAAGCTTTCTTTTTCCGCCTCAATCGCGAGCTGGTTTTGATTGACCGTTTCCTTTTCTTCGGAAATGCGGGTAATCTCGTCTACAATCGCTTGCACCGCCGCCTTTTCTTCGTCCGTCAGTTCTTTCTCCTGCGCCTCGCTCTCCAAGCCTTTGAGCCGCGTTTGCGTTTCCGTCAGTTCGTATTCGGTGTCTACAATGCGCGACACAAGTTCGTCTTTTTCCTGCGTTAAGCGGCTCGACGTTTCCGTTTGCTGTTCAATCGCCGCTTTTGTGGACGTGTATTCGATTTCGTATTCGCGGAGGAGTTTGTTTTTCTGCTCGCGCTCGTCCTTGAAGTCCTCGTAGTGCTTTTTCTGGCCTGCGATTTGTTCTTCCGCCGCTTTGCGTTTCGCCGCAATCTGTTCTTCCGAGAGCGTCGAGTTCATTTCTTCCGATTGTAATTCTTGCAATCTTGCCGTTAAGTCGGCAAGTGCTTGCTCATACGTTTCCAAATCGTTTGCCGTTTCGGAAATTTGACCGGTAAGCGCCGATTCGCGTTGCAAAAGACCCGCAATTTCGCTGTTCGCGCCTTGATATTTTTCACGGAGCTTGTCCACCTCTGCCTCTGCCGCCGCTTTCGCTTTTTCACTGTCTGCTATCGCTAATTTCAGTTTTTCAATGTGTTTCTGTTTCTTGGCGATATTGTCCTTACATTCTTGGATTTTACGCTCGTTCGAAAGGAGCGAGCCTGCGTCCTTTCTACGGCTACCGCCCGTCATAGAACCGCCCGTTGCGATGGTGTCGCCGTCCAGCGTTACGATTTTGAAAAGGTTGCCGTATTTCTTCGCTATCGACGTTGCGTTTGCGATATTGTCGCAAACGAGCGTGTTGCCGAGCAGGTTGGAAATGACGTTGTAGTAATATTCGTCGTATTTGACGAGCTCCGTCGCAAGACCCATTGCGCCGCGTTCGTCCAAAGCACGGCGTATTTCACGCGTGTCGGGGCGGGGACGCATACTTGCGACAGGCAAGAACGTTACGATACCGCCGTTGGTGCGTTTTAAGTATTCGATTAAAAATCTTGCGTCGTCGGCGGTCGAGGTTACGATATTCTGCATTGCGCCGCCGAATGCCGTTTCTATCGCCGTTTCATAGCGTTGGTCGGTGGATACGACGTCGGCAAGCGCACCGCGAAGGTGTTTTTGGACTTCGGGGTTGGTCTTGGATATGGAAAGCAAGCGACGAACGGATTCCTTGTAGCCCTCGAAACGGTTTTTCAGGCTAATGTACATTTCTAAATTTTCACGCAAGGACGCGATTTGACCGTTGGCGTTGAAAAGTTCTTGGTTGAAGTCGTTAATCGTCATTTGCATTTCACGGACTTCTTCCTGTTTTTCCTCAAAGTCGCGCATGCCCGTTGACGTGAAAGAGCGCAGGTTTTTCAAGTCCTTTTGCACAAGCGAAAGCTCGTCGGATAAACGTTCTTTTCTGTCCTGCGTTTTATTCGCCGCGTCTTTTAATTCGGCGATACGTTCTTTCGTTGCCTCCATACGCGCCGAAAGCGTGCCGAGATTTTTCTTTAATTCGGATAAGTCGTCGGCAGAGGAAAGCTGGCTTTGTCGGTTTTCGTCCGAAAGCCGTTCAAAAACTTCTATCTTTTTGTCAAGCGCCGCAAGCGCGCTCTTCAAAACTTCTATCTGCGTTTCTAATTCCGCAACGCGTTTGACGTCCGTTTCCGTCTTTTTCGACGTTCTTGCAAGCTCGTCGCCGATTTCGCCGATACGGGTTTTGCCTGCGGCTAAAAATTCTTCTGCCGCCGTAATCTGGGAACGGTAGGTGTTTATCCGCTCGCGGACGAGCTTTAATTCGCCGTCCTTTCTTTCGTTGCCGACGGAAAGCTCCACGCGTTTGTCGTTGAGCTCTAAAAGACGGGCGTCCGCTTGGGTTATCTTCGCGCGGTTGTCCTCTATCTTGCGGTTAATCAGCTCGATATTCGTGTTCAGCTCGATGATTTTATCGGAAACGACGGCTATATCTTTCTTGAATTTGCTCTTTTCCGTTTCCGCGTTTTCGTAGCGGTAGATATACGTGTTTGCCTCGTTGAGCTTTAACGATTCGCTGTATTCGTTGTATTCTTTGGCTTTTTCCGCCTCTTTGCTCATTTTACCAAGTCGGCTCGACGCCTCGTCGATGCGCTGGCTGTAAATGAACAGATTGGAGTTCGAGTCCTCGATTTTCCGCTCGATTTCTTCCTTGCGGTTTTTATAAATCATAAGACCGAGCGCCTCTTCGAAAATTACGCGGCGATTTTCAGGGCGGGCGTTCATAATCTGCTCGACTTGGCCTTGCCCGATTATCGAATATCCCTCTTTGCCAAGACCTATTTTATGGAACAGCTCCACAAGGTCGCGCTGACGGCTGACTTGACCGTTAATCAAATACTTGCTATCGCCCTTTCTGTCTAAACGACGGGTCATAGACACCTGCGGCTCGGCGATTTCCGTGAATTTGCCGTCCTCGTTGTCAAACACGAGCGTAACCTCACAGCTCGACTGCGGATTACGCGTTACCGTGCCGCCGAAAATGACGTCTTGCATGCTCGAACCGCGAAGCGCTTTCGCGCTCTTTTCGCCAAGCACCCAACGCACCGCGTCCGCAACGTTGCTTTTGCCGCAACCGTTCGGGCCTACGATACAGGTTACGCCCTCTTCAAAGCGTATTTTCGTTTTGTCGGCAAAGGATTTGAAACCGACGAGTTGTATTTCCTTTAAGTCCACTTAACGTTTCTCCTTTTGGTTTTTTGTTTCTGTTTTTTGTTGTAATTCCCAAAGTAACCTCGCAGCGGCGACGTTCTTTGCCTCGTGTACGCTTTTCCCCTCGCCTATT
>JAFTKT010000093.1 GCA_017453145.1 Clostridia bacterium | reverse complement strand
CACTACCGCTATAACAGTTTCCACGCCGTCATAATCAAACGTCGCCTCGATTATGTCAAAGTTCAAATCGCAACTTGATTGGAAAAAGTACGCGTCTTTGTCAACCTCGACATAACTATCAATGCCCCAAGTATCCCGCTCGAATAACGTCGCTTGGTAAACGTTATAGGTGCTTTTTCTGTATCGGAAAATATACACGGTAGAGTTGTTTTTTGCGCTCTTTTCGCAATAATCAACGAAATCAGAGACGTCGCTTTGTCCGATATATAGCTCGCTTGAAATTGCTTCCTCGTCCTTTTTCAATACGTTTTCCGTTACCTTTTCAATCGCTTTTATGTTTTCAAACCTGTCGGAATACGCTATTTCGTAATCATCAAACCACTCGCCCCATATGTTTTGAGATATACGAATATCATTCAATTCATACTCGTCCGTGCTCCTTACATAAAAGGTCGAAAGTTTCTCGTCAATACTTTCAAACACTTTATCGCTATAATCGCCCTCCGCACCGCTAATCCGATTGCCGCCGTAGAGCTTCCAAGTCTCACTCATTGCCGCTTTTATGGTTTCCGACTTTACCGTATAATTCGTCGCGCCGCCGCGAGCATAAAACATAAGATACAACGCGGCAAGCCGTTCATCTGACTGACAAACACCGTTCCCGTCTATAATGTCATACCATTGTTCAATAGGCATTTGGAGAGGGGCATTGTACGAAATAGGGCAATCGAGATGTTGTCCGCCGATTACGTACTCGCGTGGCTCGCCTAAATACACATATTTTAGTTCGTCCGTGTGGTCGCCAATAGTCTTGCCTAAAAACGGTTTAATGACGTCGTAGGCTAATACGTTACCCGTAACAAGCGCGGGTTTTAACACCGCGTTTAGAAACGTACCACGCAGAGCTACCAATTCGCCGTATTGTGCAATCATATCGTTCGGAACGGAGAAATAAACGCTATGCAGACTGTCTTTCGCGAATTTGTCAGGGTCGGTATACCCCACAGGTTGCCATTGCGTGGGGTGCACGTCCAAAGACAAAGTTTTGAAACCCAGCACCTCGCATTGTAACGTGTTTTCTTTTGTACCCTTGCTGTCTAACCCTGCCGCAAAGCCCGTATACGTATACGTCTTTGCAACCGTTTCGTCGTTTGAGTTAATCTGATGACCGTTATCAAAGACTAATTGCACGCCTGCTACGTCGTAACGGCGTTTGCCGTCGTGTGCTTTTGCATAGCTTTCCGCGAGCGTTAAAAACCTGTCGCTGTCCAGAATTTTGAATTTATAAAAACGGTGGTTGTCCGTCGCGTCGAGATATAACAGCTCAACGTTCGAATACGCAGACGGTTCGCCGCTTGAATTGTACGCCGTCGCCATATTCGCCACGTTGTTTATGTTTTCCGTCCGCACGGCGATTTCCGTTGGATTGTAGACGTAGAGATACAAGCCGTAGCTTTCTTTCAAGAATGCGCGTTCGGAATAGCAATACTCCATAAACAGAACGACTTGGTGTTTTCCGTACATGTTTTTGGGATATTCCGTTATATCCAAATCTTTCAAATCGTTGGAAATATCGGTTGCATCATAATCCACGACCTGCGTTTCGTCTGCCGAAACAGAAAAAACGCTTTTGGCGGTAGACACGAAATCTACCGCTAAAAGCGCACAAAAGAAAAATATAGAAATGATGCAATAAACAATTTTATGTAACGTCTTTTTCATTATCAGAACTCCAAATAGTCGGGGTCTATGTGCAGGTTATATCCGATACGGAAATATAAACTCGTGCTTTGCGAGCCGTCCGAAAGCGATACCGTCATTTTGAAATAGTCCGCCGTGCCGTCCACAGCTCCGTCCATTATCGACACGTTCTTTCCGTGCACCGCGCCCAAAAGACTACCGATTTCGTGATTGACAAGTACCGTGAACCCGTCCGCACGTTGGCGTATCGTAAAAAATTTCGTTAAATCGTCCGTCAATTTACTGTACTGTTTTCGATTATCCGACACCGTGTAGTAAAAATCCGTCTTTTTGTCCTTGTTATAGGGCGTGATTTTGACCGTATACCCGTTCTCCGTTACGTCGTCGGGCAGGTCGACTAAATCGAAATCATACGAACTCCACGCAATCATCTCAAAGCCGTTTGTACCGTCTTTGAGCTTTTCGCCTTCGTATTGCAACGAGAACTGTCTGCCGCGTGCAAAATACATAACAAGGGATACTGCACCGAGCACAATCAATACCCAAACGACAAAGGAGAAAATCCCTGTTTTCTGTTTAGTACGTGCCATTGTTTAGCCGCTCCTTTTATTAAAATTCAAGTCTTGTTTCGTCCAAAGTTATGGAAAGGATAGGACAATTAAAATAGCCTTTCTTCCAAACGAGATTTGTATAGCAGTTGTCGCCTGCGAGTTTGCCGTCTTCAACGTGCAACGTGATTTTTCCGCTTAAATCTGCATTCGAGCCGTTCATTATCTGACAATACGCCGCATACGTTTCCCCGTTATCCCAATTATTGGGCGTTTCGCTCGTGTAACCAAGCATATAATCACGGGACTCTATAATCAGCGTTTTCGTCGCGTCCGTCAATAAATCAATGCCCGGTAAGTCAAGGTTGATTTCGTCGTCTCTTTCATACGCGATTTCTACACCTGCACTCGTTTTCATGGCAATACTGCCTATGTCCGAGCGTGCTTTCAAAAGAGTATGCCCTGCCGTGATTGCGTCGTAAAAGCTCGTATTTGCAAGGTATACGGAAATATAGTTGTTCGCCGCTTCGGGTGTTTTCGTTCCGTCGCTGAAACTGACGCTATAATCTACCCTGTGCGTGCCCGTATGCTGGTCCGATACCGTTACGGCGGTATTTGTCGCCGTAAAATCAGGCATTGAGAAATTCCAAGCACCTGCCGAGCTATGCCCGCCCTCGACATGAGAAAGGTTAATACTACCGCCGAGAACCTGCGCGTTATAATCACATATCACGCTTGCCGAAATTGCGGGATTTTGAACGGATTTCACGATTACTTTGATTTGCTCTCCGAACGCTTTCGACACACTCACAACCGCCGTATTTG
>JAFTKT010000007.1 GCA_017453145.1 Clostridia bacterium | reverse complement strand
GAATACGTCGAACATTCACTGGGCGCTCTTGGAAATGATTACACCTACTTATCCGACTAATATTTACTACGTGAGGGAGAGAAATTAAATTGCTGACCCAATTCCTGACCCAAAATCAAATATTTAACTCATTATTTTTGATTAAAAACACCAAAAAATAACGGATTTTCAACGAAAAACCGTTAAAAATCCGTTATCTTGGCGGAGAGAAAGGGATTTGAACCCTTGTATACATTCCTGCATAACACGATTTCGAATCGTGCGCGTTCAACCGCTCCGCCATCTCTGCAAACAGCTTTTATATTATATACTATCTAAAAAAAAATTGCAACTGTTTTTAACGGGCTTTTATAAGAATTTACGGAGTAATTTGAAAGAAATTTTTCAAACTACTCCGCTATTTTTTCTTAAAATGGAAGCCCAACAATCAATTTACAGGAAATAACGATTAACACCAACGCAAACGGATACGTCGCCGCATACGCGGAGGCAACGTCGTCTGTGCCTGCCGCCGAAATCAATGCGCCAAGTGCAGGAGTACTTGTCATACCGCCCGTAATAGAACCCAAGTTATTGAAAATGGAAAGCTTGAATACGTATTTGCCGAGTATAAAGCCTAATATCATAGGCACGGTTGCCATAATGATGCCGTAGACAATATAAATCCAGTTAAATGCCGAAACGAAATTTACGCCGCCAGGTACGCCCGCCCCGACAAGGAACAAAACCAAACCGAGCTCGCGCATCATATTCAAGGTCTGTTTGGGGATTTTCATTTCAATTTTGCCAAAATGCCCGAAATGCCCAACGATTAAGCCTGCAATCAACGTGCCGCCGCTTGACCCGAAACTGAACGGTTTGCCGCTACCGAGCGGAATTTGAATACTCCCGATAATCAGCCCAAGCACTACCGTTACAAAGAACGGGAAAAAGCCGAACTCTTCCAAAGAAATTCTCTTTTTGCCGTCGTCTTTGATTTGAACGGTATTCGCCGCAACAAACGATTCCTTTTCCTTTTCAATATCAACTTTCAAAATTTTCGGCATCAACTGCACGAACAATACAACGCCTAACACGCCGTATAAATAACCTATACCGTAGCCTGCCGTAACCTCGCTTGACAAAGCCCCTGCCGCCTCTTCCGCCGCACCGAACGCAGGCGTAGAGGTGAGCGAACCCGACAAAAGCCCCGTGCCCATTGCAATCGACATATTCGGGTCCATTGCCGAAAGGATAACGGTAATCACAACGCCCGTTGAAACAATCGCCGCACCCATAACGACGTAGGAAATCATACTCTTATTAAACGAACGGAAGAATTTAGGCCCTGCAATCAAGCCGACGGACGTTACGAAAAGTACCGTACCTAAATTTTGTACCGTCTTGAATACGCTTTGAACGGACGTGCCCCAAAGCGTAATTTTTTTATCGCCGAGCGTGAAAGAAAATTCTAACAAATTATTGTTTGCGTCCTTGTTTCCACAGAGGAAGAACACAACGCCGAAAACGATTGCCACGAGCAAAACGCCTGCTGAACCGAGTGAAACGCCCTTGACTTTAATCGCACCTATGGCATACCCGATAGATAAAATCACGAAAATAATAAACAATGCGGATAACATAGCGCCTAACACGCCGCCTAAATAACCCATATTTCTAACCTATCCTTCTTAATTTGCTTGACGTCTATAATCGGGAAGCAGTTTGGGCGACGCAACGTCTGAACGTATGCCAGCCTCTTCAAGCTCTTTCTCAAATTCTTGCACGTGTTTAAGCGTTAACTCTTTGAGTTCTACGCTCTTGCATTTTTCGCCTGCCTGCTGTCCTGCGTTTCTGCCGAACACGATTATATCGAGCAAGGAATTGCCCATAAGTCTATTCGTGCCGTGAATACCGCCGACCGCCTCGCCTGCGACGTAGAGATTTTCCACGCAAGTCATACCGTTTGCGCCTATATCCAAACCGCCGTTTTGATAATGGAGCGTGGGATAGACCAAAATCGGTTCTTTGCGAAGGTCTATGCCGTATTTACCGAACATACGGAGCATGGCGGGAATACGCTTTTCAATCGTTCCCTCACCGTGTAAAATATCAATCAGCGGTGTATCGAGCCACACGCCCTCGCCGTCCGTCGTTTTAATACCGTTGCCGCGCTGTCTGCATTCACGGATAATCGAGGACGCCGTTACGTCTCTCGTTTCCAACGAGTACACGAACGCCTCGCCGTCTTTATTGACGAGCTGTGCGCCGAGCGAACGTACTTTTTCCGTTACGAGCGCGCCGTAGATTTGCGTGGGTTCTGCCGCACCCGTCGGGTGGTATTGTAACGTTTCGGGATACAAAAGCTTTGCGCCTGCACGATAGCCGAGCACAAGCCCGTCTGCCGTTGCGCCGTAGTGATTGGACGTGGGGAAGCCTTGATAATGCAATCTGCCCGCGCCGCCCGTTGCGATGACAACTGTTTTTGCGCGCGCGACAAGGATTTCCTGCGTTTCCATATTCATCAAGACCGCACCTGCCGCTTTACCGCCAACGTCCTTGATAAGCTCGATTGCCGACGTGAAATCGACGACCGTAATCCCGCGATTGAATACCTCGTCGCGGAGCGTTCTCATAATTTCCGAACCAGAATAGTCGCGGCATGCGTGCATACGTTTTCTCGACGTACCGCCACCGTGCGTGGTAACCATTGTGCCGTCCGGTTCTTTATCGAACATTACGCCCAAATTATTCAGCCATAAAATAGCCTCAGGTGCTTCGTTGACGAGTTTATATAAAAGCTCGGGTTTATTCTTGAAATGTCCACCGCCGAGCGCGTCGAGATAATGCGTTGCGGTGCTGTCGTTGGGTTTATCCGCCGCTTGAATACCGCCCTCTGCCATTGCCGTGTT
>JAFTKT010000092.1 GCA_017453145.1 Clostridia bacterium | reverse complement strand
TAGGTATCCGCAAAGGCGGCGAGCTCGCATGGCAGACCATGCTTTCTCCCGACGTAAAATGCGGCGTACCCGTCAATGCGGTGGGTTGGCGTTCGTTCTCGTCGCTTGCCAAATTCGGGGACAGCGTCGCGCACAATTTAAGCGACGACAGACACCGTTATATCGCGGCGGTCGAGGCGCAATCGTATGCCCCTTACGTAAAGTGTCCCGTATTGATGCTGTGCGCCCTCCGCGACGACGTAATCGATTGCGACAGAGCCTACGACACGTATTCGCGTATCGGGAACACGGATGGCAACGCACTTGTCTACGCGGCAAGTAGCGGCGCGTGTATCGGACTTGCAGGCTTAAACGATATGGACCTGTTCTTGGAAAAGAACTTAAAAGGCAGAGAAATTTATATCCCCGACACGCTGAACGTTTCCCTCAAAGAAACGGAAGCGGGGCTGGAAATCAATATCGAATGCGACAAGGAAGGCATATTAGAAGACGCAGGTATCTTCTATGCGGAATCAGACGTCAAGACAAAATGCGCCTATCGCGACTGGAACAGAGTTTTCCGCGTGAACGGCAAATCGGTCAAAGACGGCAAAATCACGCACGTCATCAAACCGTTTGCAGGCGCGACGGCGGCGTTCGTGTACGCGTATGCGAAATATATCAACGGCTTCCGCGTGGTTTCGAAAATCACGGCAAAACGGCTGACCAACCCCGACAAAACCGCCGTCAAGGGCAGAACGCTTTTCTCGGGCGACAGCTCCAACGGCTTGACGGTCGCGGCGTATAAAGACTATTCCATCGCCGACGTATTTTTAGAACGCGAGGCGTCGCCGCGCACGGTAGTGGGCTACGGCGGGATTAAAGGCGCATATTCTATCGGCGGCATCAAGACGTATAAAATCAGTTCGCCGACGTATATCCCCGACGAAAACGCGTTTTTGAAATTCGACGCATGGCTTCCGCAAACGGAAGAAATCAAAATCACCATCGAAGTAGGCGACGTAGAGTTAGAGGACGAACACTACACGGCAACGACGGAAATAAAGGGCGGCGGCAAATGGAAACGCATTGTCTTAAAGCCCGCCGACTTCAAAGGCGAAAAGAGCGGTATGACCTTAAAAACGTTCTCCGACGGCAAAGCGCTCGTGTTCGATTGCGACAACGAGGACACAGAGTTTGCGATTGCAAACGTGCTTTGGTTATAAGGAGCGGGGCATGTACGCGTTAAACGACAAAATAACCCTAAAAAAACCCCATCCTTGCGGCGGCAAGGACTGGGCAATCGCGCGCGTGGGCGCAGACGTAAAACTCAAATGCCTCACGTGCGGTAAATACGTAAATCTAACGCGCGACGAACTGAAAAAGCGCGCCATATCGACGGGAGAGAAAGTATGATAAAACCGCTTTCAGACAGCGAATTATACGAGTTTCGGCACGGCGACAAAGAACGCCGTTCGAACGCCCGTTTCCTATGCGTAATTTTATCGTTGTTCATTGCATTTCTGACCTTTTCGGCATGGTGGACGGGCGCATTTGGCGGCGTGGTAGTAGACGGCAGTTCCATGAACCAAACCCTCTACGACGGGGAAACGTTGCTTATGAAATACGCAAAACGCGACGAGGCAAAACGCGGCGATATTATCGTGGTATACGTCGGCGGCTACGAAGAATGTAAAAGCGTCAAGGGCGACTTCCTCATCAAACGCCTGATAGCGATTGAGGGCGATAAAGTGCGTTGCGACAACGGTCAAATAGAAATTATGTACGCAGGCACAAGCGAGTGGACGGAGCTAAGCGAGCCATACGCCTATTACGGAAACTATCGTTTTGAATACGATTTTGCGGAATACACGGTCGGCGAAAACGAAATTTTCTTTTTAGGGGATAACCGTAGCGGCAAGGGCAGTAGCGTAGACAGCCGTTATCAAGAGGGCATGTCGCATTTAGAGAAACTGTATCAAGAGACGGACGTCTACGGTATCGTACCCGCTTGGGCGATAGAGCATCATGAAATTTTGTCAAAAATATTTTTTAGAAGATAAATAAAACACAAGAAAAAAAGGAGAACAATTTTTATGGCAATCAGAATCACATCAGACAGCACGTGCGACCTCAACCACTTGGTGGAAGAGCGCAATATCGGCATCTTACCTTTACAAGTCAATTTAGACGACAAACCCTATCGCGACGGGGTGAACATCACGCCGCAAGACATTTTTGATTTTGTAGAAAGAACGAAAATTCTTCCGAAAACGAGCGCACCGAGCATCGGCGACTACGAAGAATTTTTCGCCGAGCAGTTAAAGGGGGCAGACGAGTTAATCCATTTCAACATCTCCTCGAAAAGCTCGGGCTCGCACAATATGGCAAAGCAAGCGGCGGAAAGCTTTGGCGGCAAGGTGCGCGTGATTGACAGCAAGGCGCTTTCAACGGGGCAAGGCCTACTCGTACTCAAAGCCTGCGACATGCGCGACGAGGGCAAGAGCTCGGCAGAGATAGAGGCGGCAATAAACGAGTTGAGAACGCGCGTAAACACGTCGTTCGTACCCGACAGCTTGGACTATCTGCACAAAGGCGGCAGAGTTTCGGGCATGATTAAAGTCGTTGCAGGCATGTTCAAAATCCACCCTCTTATCTATATGGACGACGGCCAGCTCGTACCCGGCAAAAAATACAAAGGCAGAATGGACGTGTTGCTGAAACAATACGTACAGGACTTAAAAGAAATGTACCCTGACTACGACAAATCCCGTTGCTTTATCACGCACTCTTCTGCGGAGAAAAACGTAGTCGACGTAGCGAAAGAAAAGGTCAAAGAGCTTTTCGAGTTCGACGAAGTTATCGAAACGGTTGCGGGCTCGATTATCACGAGCCATTGCGGCAAGGGCACGCTCGGCGTCCTGTTCGTCTACAACAAATAAGGAAAAAACTATGACGTCTATTTACACCGACGCCGATTATCTTTCGGCGTACAAACAAAAACAAAAAATTTTCTACGTGTTCATGGCGGCGACGCTTGCGTACCTCGTCTTTTGTATCGCGTAGCTGATTTATCACATTTCGTTGCCATACGCCGACAAAGGACAAACCCTGCCGCGCGTATTAGTCTACGTCGTTTCCGCACTCTACGCGGCGCTCGTATTCCCGTTTATGGCGATAAAATTCAGCAGGGCACGCCGATATTGCAAGATGCTCGGCTACGTCTGTGAGGGCTTAAAAGCGGAAGAAAAGAACTATTTCTACTGTTTCAGAGAAAAAACCCTGCAAAAGGACAATATCGACGTAATCGGTTGCGTGTTTGAAACGTGGAGCAGGAAAAAACAGGAATGGTTAGAACGCGAGGCATATTTTGACCCCGAAAAGCCGTTGCCGCCGTTCGACAGCGGCGATTTGGTGCAGTATATCACGCAAAGCAACTTTATCGTGCAGTACGAAATCATAGAGAAAAACGCCCTCGAATTTGAAGAAGAGGACGACGAAGAATACTATGAGGACGAAGACGACTACGAACCCGAAACGGAAACAGCAGACGAAACGGACGAAACGGACGAAACGGACGAAAACGAGCAACAAGAACAAGGAGCAAACTAATGGAAAGAACGGAAATAGCAGAAAACTTAAAATGGAAAACGTCGGACATTTTCGCAAGCGACGAAGACTGGGAGGCGGAATATAAAGCCGTCGAAGCAGAATACGTCGACTACGACTTTTCCAAATATAAAGGCAAGCTTGGCGATAAACAAACGCTTCTTGCGTGTTTTGCTTTGAACGACGCGGTATCGCGGCGTATCGAAAAGCTGTATTTATACGCACACCTTACGCACGACCAAGACGTTCGCGTATCTAAATATACGTCAATGAACGCGAAAATAGGTGCGCTCGTATCCAAGATATTCGCGCAGTTTGCGTTTGTGGAGCCGGAGCTTACGAAGCTTGACGAAGCGGTTTTGCAATCGTTTATCAACGACCCTGATTTTGCCGCTTACGAATATAAGCTTCGCCAAATCACCAAATCCAAAGCACACGTGTTAAGCGAAGCAGAAGAAAAGCTTTTAACGCTTGGCGGGGACGTAATGCGAGAATTTCGTGGCATTTTCTCTATGCTCGACAATGCGAACTTAAATTTACCCAAAGCCAAATTCAACGGCGAAGAAATCCAAATGAGTCACGGCATGTACGGGGTGATTTTGCATAACGGCAACGCGGAAGAAAGAAAAGAATGGTTTGAAAAATACTACCAAGCATATATAAACTTAATCGACGCAATCACACAAACGTATTATGCGAACGTAAAAAAGGACGTATTCTATAAAACGGCTCGCAAATACGAAAGCTGTTTGGCTATGGCGTTAGACGGAGAAGACGTATCCCCCGTCGTTTATGAAAATCTCATTCAAGCGGTACAAGGCGCGCTTCCTACTATGCACGAATATATCCGTTTACGCAAAGAAACGGCAGGTCTTGCCGAGCAACACATGTACGACATTTACGTACCGCTCGTAAAGGACGCAGAAATCAAAATGCCGTTTGAAAAAGCGTACGATTTAATCGTGGAAGGACTTGCACCTTTGGGCAAGGACTATCAAGCACTTTTGAAAAAAGCAAGAAGAGAAGGCTGGCTCGACGTCTGTGAAAACGACGGGAAGCGTAGCGGCGCGTATTCTTCGGGCGTATACGATACCCACCCGTACGTGCTTTTGAACTATCAAGAAACAACGAACGATATATTCACGATTGCGCACGAAATGGGACACGCTTTGCACACGTATAAATCGAACGGGAATCAGCCTTACGCGAAAGCGGACTACACGATTTTCCTTGCGGAGATAGCAAGCACGGTCAACGAAGTGCTACTTTTGAAACATCTTTACAAGAACACGGACGACAAAAACCTGAAAAAGTATCTCTTGAATTACTATATGGATATGATTCGCGCGACGCTGTTCAGACAAACGCAGTTTGCGCAGTTTGAGCAAATCGCGCACGCGAAAGCAGAGGCGGGCGAGCCGCTCACTAAGGATACGTTGTGTGCCGCGTATTATCAGCTGAATAAAGATTATTACGGCGACGGTATTATCCACGATAGTCAAATCGCCTACGAATGGGCTCGTATTCCGCACTTCTACACGTCTTTCTACGTATACAAATACGCAACGGGCATCACGTCGGCAATTTCAATAGTCAAGCGTATTTTGACGGAAGGAGAAAGCGCGGTAAAGGACTATTTCCGTTTCCTTTCGTCAGGCGGATGCACCGACCCGGTAACGATATTGAAAAATGCAGGTGTCGACTTAACGACCTCCGCGCCGTTTGAGGCGGCAATGCAAGAGTTCAAGGACACGCTCGAACAGTTCAAAAGCCTGCTTTGATTGAGTATATATTCTCTTTTTCACAAGGAGCAACACTATGGCAACAACCCCCAACACAATGCCCTACAACCGCGACGCCGAAATGGCGCTGTTAGGCTGTCTTTTGATTGACGCGGAAATCGCGTCCGAGCTCGTCGAAAAGCTGACGGAAGACGATTTCTATCAAGAGAGCCATAAATATATTTTGCGCGCTATGCAAAAGACGTTCAACGGCAGAAAACCGATTGACCTCGTAACGGTCTCCGACGAGTTAGACAGCGACGGCTCGCTTGAAAAAGCAGGCGGCATAGCGTATTTAACCGAGCTCACGCAAATCACGCCGAGCGCGGCGAACTACCGCTCGTATTACGAAATCGTAACGCGCGACAGCACCAATCGCAGACTAATCCGCGCGGCGCGTAGTATCGTGGAAACGTGTACAAGCTCGCCCGACGCGCAGTCGGCGCTTGCTTACGCGGAAAAAACCGTCTACGACATTTCCAAACAAACGGAACGTTCGGCACTTTTAGGCATGAACGACGGCGACGTAATCGGCGACGTCTTGCATGAGTTTGAGCTTTTGCAGTCGGACGAAAACGCCCTGCGCGGTATTCCGACGGGTTATAAACGTTTGGATAAAATGACGAACGGCTTGCACGGAGGCGATTTGATAGTGCTTGCGGCAAGACCGGGTATGGGTAAAACGTCGCTTGCGATGAACCTTGTGGAAAACGCGTCTTTACGCGCCGGCAAAACGTGCGCGGTATTCTCTTTGGAAATGCCGAGAAAACAAATCGTGCAAAGACTTTTATGCTCGTATGCAAACGTGAGCATGGCAAACGCGCTTTCGGGCAGACTTTCCGCAAAGGAATGGAAAAAACTCATGCTCGCAAGCGATAAACTGAAAAAGAGTCAAATCTACGTCGACGACTCCTCGCGGGTAACCCCAGCGGAAATCCTTTCCAAATGCCGCAGATTAAAAACGACGGCAGGCGGGGTAGACCTTGTCATGATTGACTATATCCAGCTCATGTCGGGCGGTTCGTCGGTGATTGCAGGTAGCGAAAACAGACAACAGGAAATCGCGTCCATCACGCGCGATTTGAAAATCATGGCAAAAGAACTGAACGTGCCCGTGATTGCGCTTTCGCAGCTTCGGCGTATTCAGTCCAAAGAACCGCAGCTTTCCGACCTGCGTGAATCGGGAGCAATCGAGCAAGACGCAGACATTGTTATGTTCATTTCTCGTCCAGAGGCAATCGCCACGAAAGAGGAGATAGAGAGCGGACAAGTCGTCAAAGGCGCGGCAGAGCTCATTTTAGCAAAACACAGAAACGGCGAACAGGGCAGAGTTTCGCTCAAATTTATCGGCGAGTGCACCAAATTCGTAGACGTGGACGAACAGAACCGCGAGGAAGAACCCCCGCAATACGTCCCTCCGACGTCGCCCGCAGACTACGACGAGGAAGAATACGTCGCCCCCGAAGACGACTATCTGCCGCCCGAACCCCCTGAACGCAAAGGGGACTTAAAACCCTCCGACGACGAAATCCCGTTTGAATAATCTTTTTTCCCTTTTGTCATTCTGAAAATTTTCACTTTATTTTATTATTCGTTATTTATTCGCTTATGACCCAAATCCAACCGATTACAACCGAAAGTCTGCAACAAGCCAAACGCCTGATTTTTTCAGGCGAGGTTGTCGCTATTCCGACGGAAACGGTCTATGGTCTTGGCGGCAATGCGTTCGACGATAACGCAGTAAAAAAGATATTCGAGGTAAAAGGCAGACCGAACGACAATCCTCTGATTGCGCACGTACATAAGGACTATGACTTGTCGCGAATCGTCGATTACGACCCGCCGTATGCGCAAAAACTGCGCGAGGCGTTTTTGCCCGGACCTTTAACGCTCGTCTATCCGTCGACGGGCAAAGTAAGCCCTTTCGTGTCGTGCGGTTTGAACACGCTTGCCGTGCGCGTACCCTCTCACGAGGGCGCACAGGCGTTTTTGAGAGAAGTGGGCATTCCGATTGTCGCACCGAGCGCGAACCTTTCTCGGCACGTTAGTCCCACGTCTGCCAAACACGTATTCGACGATTTTGAGGGGAAAATCCCTTTGATTTTAGACGGCGGCGAATGTACGGGCGGAATTGAAAGCACCGTCTGTGATTGCACGGGAGCGTATCCCGTCATCTTGCGTTCGGGGCTCGTTACGAAAGAAATGCTCGCCGAAGTCGTTGGCAAATGCGGCGAGTATACCCCCGATTTGAGTAGAGGGGAAAAAGTCAAGAGTCCAGGCGTTTTATACAAGCACTACGCACCCCGTTGCAAAACGTTGTTATTTTCGGAAAAAAACGCAAAAAACGCAATTTCCGCTTATGTATCGCAATCCCTTGAAAATAAAGGCGTTGCGGTGCTTTGCGCGGAAAAGTGGATAGAAGAATTTGAAAAAGTGGGCGCAAAGTGCCTCAACTTGGGAAAAAATCAGGCGGAAATGGCACAAAGACTGTACAAGCTCTTGCGCGAGGCGGAACGGCTTTGCGAGGTATTGATTGTCGTCGAGCCGAGCGAACAAGGCGGAATTATGACGGGCGTACTCAATCGTTTGCGTAAGGCGTGCACGAGCGAAGACGTAGAAAAAAAGTAATAGGCAGGTGCGAGTTGAAGACGAAAATAAAGACAAAAATCCTGTTCGTATGCACGGGAAATACCTGCCGTTCGCCGATGGCGGAAACGGTGTTTCGGCGGCGCGTGGAGGAAATGGGGCTTTCTCGACTGAAAATCAGCTCGGCAGGCTTGCAGGTAAAACCGAAATCGCAAATAAACGAAAAATCGGCGCAAACCCTTATAGATAAAGGCTTTGAGA
Source organism: Clostridia bacterium (assembly GCA_017453145.1). Taxonomy (GTDB): domain Bacteria; phylum Bacillota; class Clostridia; order Christensenellales; family Borkfalkiaceae; genus Scatosoma. The sequence continues at coordinate 5,557 of JAFTKT010000092.1, read as the reverse complement.
TGGTTTCGTTCAAACCGAAAAAAATCACGAAAAAAATGCTTGTCGATGCGCTTGCAATCGTTTGTATGACTGACAAACAGCGCGATATACTTATGGATATGCGTTGGCAGGCAATGAAAGAGGTAGGTGAGGAGGATTTTGAGAATAACGTCTATTCCTTTTCCGAGCTTGCAGGCTACGAAATCCTCGACCCTTACGGACGGGATATAGACTGTTATCACTATGTTTTCGAGCTAATTGCGGGGGGTATGGCCGCGATTATTGAAAAAATCCTGCCATGCGGCGTGCGGGAAAAATACATACCCAAAAAACGCTCTTCATCACCGAAGAAAAAAACGCCGAAAACGGCGAGTGTGGAGAACCCCCTGCCAAACGCTTGATGTTTTTGCACAAACGTGCTATAATATAGAAAAACAAAGGAGTATAGAGATTTTATGAAGATTGCGGTAGCTTGCGACCACGGCGGCTTGAACCTTAAAAACGCCCTGATTGCGTATTTGAAAAAGTGCGGACACGAGGTGAAAAACTTCGGCACAGACACGTTCGATTCGTGTGATTATCCCGATTATGCGGTGCTTGCCGCAGAGGCGGTAGCGAGCGGTGAATGCGAACGTGGTATCGTCGTTTGCTCGTCGGGTATCGGCGTATCGATTGTCGCGAATAAAGTTCCCGGTATTCGTTGCGCGCATTGCCACGACACCTATTGCGCAAAATATACCCGCCTCCACAACGACGCGAACATGCTCGCGTTTGGCGAAAAAGTTGTCGGCGTAGGGCTCATGGAAGAGCTCGTAAATCTGTTCTTGACGACGGAATACGAGGGGGGAGAACGGCACGACCGCCGTATTAACAAAATCGCTAAAATAGAAGAAAAATATAATAAATAAAGGGAAAAAGGTGCAAAATTATGAAATTTACATTTAGAGAAAATCCGAACTTTCACGACGTCGACCACCCGCTTGTAGAGCACAAGCTGTCTATTCTTCGGAGTGTAGACACGACCCCCAAGCAGTTTGCAGAGCTTGCGGAAGAAATCGCGCTTTTGCTCACGTATGAAGCGACGAAAAATTTGCCTTTAGAAGATGTGCAAGTGGAAACGCCGCTTGAAACAATGACGGGCAAAATGGTTTCGGGCAAGGCAGTCGGTATCGTGCCTATCCTGCGTGCAGGACTGGGTATGGTGTCTGGCGTGCAAAAGCTTATTCCCAACGCAAAAGTGGGGCATATCGGGCTTTATCGCGACCATGATACCCATGAACCCGTTGAATACTATTGCAAGCTCCCCGCTGACGCCGAAAAGCGCACGATTATCGTCGTTGACCCCATGCTTGCAACGGGCGGTAGTGCGTCTGACGCAATCACGATGATTAAAAAGCGCGGCGTGAAGAAAATCAAGCTTTGCTGTATTGTAAGCGCGCCCGAAGGCGTACAAAGAGTATTGGACGACCACCCCGACGTGGAGGTATACGTTGCGGCTGTGGACCGTTGCTTGAACGAAAATTGCTATATCCTGCCCGGACTTGGCGATGCAGGTGATAGGTTATTCGGTACGAAATAATCGTGAACAAATACACGGGTGGCTCGAATGGGTAAAATTATTGCAATCGGCGGAGGTGAGCTCCGCGAAAGAACGACGCTCAAAATCGACGAATATATCGCCGCTCTCGCGAAAGCGAGAGCGGGCGAACGCCGTGCCAACGCCTTATTCATTCCCACCGCCAGCCACGATTTTATGCCCTATTATAACACCTTTCACAAGGTGTATACGGGCGTTTTCGACATCAAAACGGACGTCGCGCTGACCGTTTTCAAAGAGCCTGATTTGGAAAAATTGCGGCAAAAATTTGAAAAGGCGGATATGATTTACGTCGGTGGCGGCGACACCGTTTTTATGATTGAAGAATGGAAGAAATCGGGTTTGTTGGGCTTGATTGAGGACGCGGAACGTCGCGGGGTTTTGATTGCGGGCTTGTCGGCGGGCGCGATTTGTTGGTTTTCGGATATGTATACCGATTCTGCCGCCGCGCTTGGCGACGGTGGCGAAAAATATGCACAATTTTCGGGTTTGGGCTGGATAAAAGGAATAATTTCTCCGCATTACGGCGCAAGAATGCTTGACTTTGATAAAATTGTGTGTTATAATAATGCTCGTGCCTATGGGATTGAGGACAATGCGGCGCTCGTAATTGAAAACGGCGAGGTTGTCGGCAGTCTTTCGAGCGGCGGCAAAGCTTGGCTGATTGACGGCACAGGCGAAAAATTGATAAAAACGGAAATTCCTTGTTTGTAATTCCCGTTTATACTATGCGGACGTGGCGAAACTGGCAGACGCGCAGGTTTCAGGTTCCTGTGGGTAACACCGTGTGGGTTCAAATCCCTTCGTCCGCACCAATAAAAAAACACTCCTTTTTTTGGGGTGTTTTTGTGTTATTTTGGTCTGTTTTTGGTGTAGTTTTCTTCAAAATGTTACTAATTTTCGTTACACATTTTTTACTTTATTTTTAACAGAATATTTGTTATGTCTTCTTGATATAAATGCCCGTAAGTTTTTATTACTTGCTCGACGGTGTCGCTGATTAAATCAGCAACTACCATAAAGTTTGCACCCAAATGAATAAGCATAGAAACAAAGGAATGGCGCAAATCGTGAATGCGAATACGCTTCACGCCTGCTTGTTCGATATATTTATCGAATACGCGTGTAACGGTGGTTGCAGCGAGAGGTTGTTCTCCACCGAAATAAAATTTTCCTTTGGGTGGTTTGTAGCGTTTTATTTCTTCTTGCACCACTTGGCACACGGGAATAACACACTCTTTATCTTCCTTCGTACTTGTGATTTCCCAAGTCCCTTTTCCGAACGTGCGTCTATTTACGGACTTTGTAAAAGAAATGCTCGCTTCCTTTACGTCTTTGTGAAATAGTGCAAACAGTTCTCCTTTTCTTCTTCCTGTGAAAAACATAAAGGTAAATAAGGCGTGATACATAGGATTGTCTACTACGGATATAAACTGCTCGAACTCTTCTCTCGTCCAAAATAGCATTTCTTTTTTTGGCGTTCGCCGTTTGGGCTTATCTATATCAAGAAGTAAATTTTTATACTTATATCTTTTTTCCACCCAAGTTAAAAACGTGCTAAATTGTCCCCGAATTTTTGTTAAATATTTTTGTGAGAAATATTCTCCGTTTCGCTCGTTTTTCATTGCCCATATTTTGTCTTGCCAAATATACAGGCTCTCTTCCGTTATATCTTTTACCTTTACGCTTTCAAAATCGGGCAAAATATAGTTTCGAAAAATGTTTTGCTTATCGTAAATAACGCTTTCTTTATTGATATTCCCAAGCGTTGCAAAATAAGCGCGGACAAGCTCGCCCACAGTGGGTTCTTCCTTTTGTGGGTTTTTCTTTTTTAACGGGTTATTTTTTACAAGTTCACAATACTTTGTAACGAACTCTAAATATCCTTGCTTGGCCAATCCCTTTGTGGAGAAACCAGACAATCGTTTTTGTTTCTCTTGACCGTCTATGGTTACAAGACGAAAAACAACGTCGTAAACTTTACCACGCTTTGTCATACGCTCTTGTAAGTTATATTTATTTGAGGAGATATAATAATGTTCCATTCTATTCCTTTATCATTATTTATATATAATAAACATTAAATTTTTAATAAATTATAAAAAACTACAAAAAAAAGTTGACAAAAGATTTTTTTTTGCGTATAATAAATACATAAAGAGGCGACGAAAGCCGTCAAATCTTTTGTACAAATAATATGTTTAACAAAAAATGGGATGCGTAGCGATTATAATGGTCGCTACGCATTTCCGTTATAAAAGCCAATTTGATTCGGGCTTCATCAATAGACGCGCTTTTTCGTAAGCCATTTCTTTTGTAAATATTGTATTCGCTCTATATTGTTTCGTTGAGGTGAGCTCGATAGCCAAAGCCATAGTGACAATTTTATTATCATCTATTGGAATTTGAATTGGCATTAAGTACATGATTTGATTGTTATAGAATTGAGGAACAACCAATCGTAAGTTTCTTTTGATTTTTCTTTTTGCTTCTTCAATAACGCCAAGCATAAGAGATTTAACAACGGGCTTACTTAAAGGTACAACTTCTTTGATTCTATCCCAGTTGTCATCAAGTATGTGGTCTGTGCTAACAACAATAGGATATTGCGGATTAAAATAGAACAATTCAAAGTTTTGTGTGTACGTTGCTAAATCGGGGATAGCATCAAATATATCCATGTAAGCTCTTTCCGTCTTATCTTGGAAAGATTTTAATATCCAATTAAACGTTCCTTGTCTTTTATTCTTTTGAAAAAGCATTAAAATATCGTTGCCGTTTGGAGTTAGCAATCCCGTATTTATACAACACCATTCCCCATCCGAAGAATATAAGATTTTACTTTGTTCATAGCAGCGCTTAAACGTACCTTTAATATAGTTCTTCAAAATTCCATTTGGTTGAGAATCGTTGTATGTCCAAGTTTCTTCTTCGGTAATTGTTGTAAGGTAGTCTATCATTTTTTGATAGCTTTCATTCGAACCTAAATATGCAAATTCTTTTAATTCCATAACACTATTTCCTTAATGTAATATTTTCTGTGCATCGCCGAACAGTGGGGGTGTTTTTCATAATTATAATTTCATTTTGATTATATATAATCTATCGTAATTCGCTAATAAGCTTAATCACTTTTTTAAGTATATAGAATAATAAAAAATAGGACGAATATACTTATAAAATCCATAGCTTATTCCTTATCTTTTTTATTTTTTATGTGAATGCAGATAGCTGCGATAATAAAACAAGCGCAACATAATATAATGAAAAAGGGCGATACGTTATTTTTGGCAAAGCGGCGGAGGTTTCCCGTGAGTGTTATACCAAATATCCCGAGTGAAATACTCCCTATAATATCAATCGAAGAGGGTTCTTCTGATGTGCTTCCCCAAAACCATATTACAGCAATAGCCGTTGGAATAAAACCTAAGAGTATAAACAGCAGGTCCATAAGAGTTTTTCCTTTGTATTTTTATTATTACAAATCTCTAATCAATTTAATTACTTTTCCGAGTACGCGGCATTGCTCTAACTCGCGTCCTTCGATGCGCTTGATTTCGTATTCGGGATTTATAGGAATTAGTTCGAGCCAATCTTCGCCGTTTACATAGTGCACCTTTTTGACGGTGGCACATTCGCCGTCGTAGAGAACAACGGCGAAATTTCCGTTATCTACGGAAGAACACCTTTTACAAAGAATTCTATCTCCTTCTAAAATTCGAGGATACATAGAGTTTCCTTGCACGCGCAATACAAAGAAGTCTTCTTTTTCTCCACCTTTTAACATAGAAAGGGGGATTTCTACAATCTCACCTGTGGGAGTTTCATTGATTGAGCCGTTAAACCCGGCGCATATCGTTCCGATTTCTTCAAAACTGATAAGTCCGTCCACGTCGTAGACGTTGGGCGGGTTTTTTATTTCGTTTCGTCCGAGTAGATAATCTACCGAAACGCCAAAAAAGTCCGCGAGCCGTAGTAGGG
>JAFTKT010000091.1 GCA_017453145.1 Clostridia bacterium | reverse complement strand
CAAGCGCACATTGCGGAAAACGAACCAGGCAGAATTATGAACTTGACCTTTTTTGCCTATCACGCTGCAGAGCCCGCGCCTGTAGAAAGAAAGAAGATTACGGACGAATATGGCAACTTGATTTGGGGCGACCCGATTGCGGACGAAAACGGTCAGTTTCAACCGTTAAAGCGTTATGCACTAGATGAAAAGAGGGATTTTATCAAGGATGCCAACGGCAACTACGTCTATGAAACGGACGAGAACGGGGACTACGTATATTTGAAGTGTGATGAGCACGTATACCCGTGGCTTGCGCCGATTTATTCTAAGTTCACGTCGTCTTTTTACGACCCGATTAATCAAACGTACGCAAACAACGTGGCTTCGTGGTATGCGGTAAGCTCAAACGTTTACGTATGGATATACGGTACGAACTTCTCGTACTATATGTATCCGTATAACACGTGGAGCGTTGCGCCCGAAACCTACCGTTATTTGCGCGAACGCGGCGTAAAATACGTATGGAACCAAGCGCAGGAGCGAAATCAATCGACGGCGTTTACCGATTTAAAAGACTATATCGACAGTAAATTCTTGTTTGACGTAAATGCCGATTACGCGCAGGTCTTGGACGATTACTTCAATAATTATTTCTTAGAGGCTGCAACGGAAATGCGTAGCTTGTTTGAGCTGATTCAAGCGCGTAGCGCATATTTGGAACAAACCGTGCCGACGATTTCGGGTGGCATTTATGATGAAATCGGGGAAGCGGAGTATTGGCCGAGATTGCTTCTGGAAGAAATGATAGCAAAGATTGATAGGGCGTATAAAGCGGTAGAGAAATACAAGGCGACGAATCCCGAATTATATGCAAATTTAGTAAAACGCATTAAAAAGGAAAGTATTTTCCCTCGTTACGCGCTTTGTACGCATTTTGGAGATTATTATTCGAATATCCAAGAAATTCGTGCAAAATTCCGCGACGATTGGAACGAATTGGGCTTCTCGATTTACAGAGAAGCCAACGGCGATATGCAAGCTGTATTCAATAGCTGGGGAATCTAAAAAAATCATATCATTTAGGAACAATGAAAAGGAGAGGTACATGAAAGACTATATTACACCGATTATAAGACTACTTATTTACGAGGAATCCGACGTGCTTACCGCGTCGGTGGGAACGGAAAACGACAATAACTACAGCGATATTGATTGGAAGGTTTAAGAGGAGGCGAAAAATGAGAACGAAGAAAATGAGAAACGTTTTATTGTGGATCGCGAGTATATTCCTGTTTGTTGTTTTGGCTGGCATATGCTTGGTGGAATCTATGCAAAAGAAGAGTGTGCGTGCCGCAGAGGCAGAGGTTTGGCAAACTGGCGTCTTTGAAATGAACGACGGTGTTTCCCTGCGTTTTAGCGATGAGAACGGCTTGCGTTTTATTGTAAAAATGGACGAAGACGTAGCGAACTTTGTGACAAGCACCGAAGAAGCGGAAATGGGCTTTATCATCGCGCCCGAGTCGCTTATGATTAAAGCCAATGGCGATTATATCAATATGGCGCAGAAAATTGGCGGTGCAATCGATAAAAATAAGATTTATCAAGAGGGAGACTACTATCAAGCAAACGCCTGTATTACGGGCGTAAAATACAATAATTTTGAGCTTGATTTCGTAGCTGTTGCTTATATTCAATATGGCGGTGAAATCCGTTACACGGAATATAATAACAAAGCTAAGCTCAATATGTACGATCTCGTTAATATGGCATTCTTGAACGGCTATGCGGAAGCAATTCAGGAGTTTAGCTATTTGAAAGTAAGCGATGAGATTGGTTGGTACGGCTCTGATAAATTTCCGATTGTAGTAGAAAATACGGACGAATATAACGCGCTTGTAGAGGTTGCAAACAAGACAGAAATTGACCTTGAAAATAATTACGTAGTCGTTGAAAACAATGCAACGCCGAGTGAAAGTTTTATGGATGAAACGCCTATTATTATGTCGGCGGCGGTTGATAGGCTCAATAAATTGATTGAAAATCTTCCGGATTTCGTAACGATGCCTGATGCAATAGGTCAAATCGGCAGAATCCGTGACGCAGAAGAACAGTATGAGGACCTTTCGGCGGCAGAGAAGTTGGAAGTGGAAAATTATGCGAAAGTAGAAAGCTTGTTGACGTCGATTGAGGGTTATGACCGCGTTTATAAAAACGACGCATACGACGGCACGGTAATTCCTTCGTACGTACCCGGCGGGTTTAGTTCTACGATTGGCGGTAGTGCAACGACGAGAACGGATGACCTTTACGGCAACGTATTGACAGTTGAGTCGGATGAAAGCGGTAGGGCAGCGTTACATATTCAAAATTTCCCCAGAATAAGCCAATATAGCAAAGTATATTTCTATGTAAAGAGCAGCGTTGCTTGTGATATTTATCTTTCCGACGGTATCACGAACGACGGTTGGGGAGAAAATTGGAAGAATACGTGGTCAACCAGCGGGTTCTGGTGCAATGCAAATACTTGGAGATTGATAGAAATTGACGTAGCGAACGACGGTTACATCGGTACGAATTTTGCGCTTGGATTTAGAACGGATACGACGGGCTTTACCTTTGAAATTAGTGACTTCTACGGATATACGGACGCTGCGCCACAAGACACGACGCTTACGTTCGGCACGCAAACGGACAGCGGCGAAACCAACGAATACGGCAAAATTTATAATATTTCCCGCGAGCAATGGTATATCGACAATAATAACGTAAATACAATCGGTACGTTGCAGGCGAATAAGCTTGCCAACGCATTGCCCAGTGGTTATGAAAATTTCTATTTCTGGATGTACAATGGTACGGGTACGGAATATAATTTCCATTTGGCGGGCGACGTAAGCGGTACGTGGACGGACTCTGCGGATTCCGTTGCCTTGAAAGTAGGCGAATGGACGAAAGTTACGATTTCGGCAGAAGATATTGCGCTGAATAAGAATGGTCAATGGTACGTATATATCTTGGGCGGCGACGGTGCTGGTGCAGCAAAGGACGGCTGGAAGATTTCGACGATTTATGCAGGTCCTTACGAAGAATACAGCTACACGGACCATGCGGACGTGAAGAATGTAATCGCTTTGATTAACGCGATTCCCGAATCCTTAACGATGAACGACGTGGCGGCGATTAAAGCGGCGCGCGCGGCTTACGACAAGTTGACAAGCAATCAGCAAGCACTTGTCACCAACGTTGCAAAATTGACGAGTGCGGAAGCGTTTGTCGTAGACAATGAAAAGGCAAGCGAAGTTATCGCGATGATTGACGCTATCAATCCCAGGGCGGTAGAAAAATCGGCGGTGGAAGCGGCTCGTGCGGCTTACGATAACTTAACGGATACGGCAAAGACGTACGTAACGAATATTGCAACCTTGGAGGAATACGAAGCGCAGTTGAGCGCAGAAAGTGAAGTGCAAGCCGCGGCAAATAGCGTAATCTCTAAGATTACCGCCCTTCCCGATGAAGTTGTTATGCCCGATAATCTTGTGTTCGTTTCTAGAATTGAGGCTGCTCGAGATGCATATAACGCGCTTTCCGACGAAGGAAAAGAATTGGTTACTAACTACGCTAAACTGAGAACGTTGGTTTCTGCAATTAGAGGCTATGAAACGGTACACGTTCAAACGCTGGATGGTGTAAACGTTATTCCTTCGCACGTTCCGAATTATACGTCTACAATCGGCGGTACGGCGTCTATGGGTTACGACAGTTATTACGGCGATTATTTGCGCGTAACCCCCAACGCAGGCGGTAAAGTGGCAATTCAGTTCATCAACTTCCCTGACGTAAGCGAATATTCCAAGATTTACTTTAATATCCGTGTAGTCGGTACGTCTTGCGACATTTATCTTTCCGACGGTATTACCAACGACGGTTGGGGCGACAACTGGCATAATACGTGGAGTACGAGTGGACTTTGGGCGAACGACGGCAAATGGATTCAAAAGGAACTTGCGGTTTCTACGGGTATCTTCTCGTCGAATTGGGCACTCGGTTTAAGAACGGATCCGACAGACGTTTCCTTTGAAATTACGAATATCGTCGGGGTTAAACTTGACCTTGGCGAAAAGACGACTACGTCATTCGGTAATATATCAGATACAGGCACGAAGAACGAATACGGCACAGTGTATGATTTTACGCAAGGTTGGTCGAGCGACACCGACTTGGGTGCATTCAATATCGGTATCTTAAAAGCCGCGCTTAATGAAGGACACGATTCCTTACGTTTCTATATTTATAATCCTCAACAAGACGACGTTGGTTTCTATTTTAATGAAAATGAAACGTGGATTCAAACGGAAGTAGCAACGTTAACGGCACAAGCTTGGACGGAGGTTATCATCACACCTGAATTGATTACGGCAAACGAAACGTATTTGTTGTATGTTTGCGTAAGGAGTGGGGCAAGCACTTCCGGCTGGCAAATTTCTCCGATTTATTCGTACTCGTCTACGGTGTTGGTGGAAGATAACATTGAAAACGTACAAATTCGCATAAACGCGTTAGACATGCAAAATCCTGACGAAAATAAAGTGCAATTGGCACGTGAAGCGTACGAAGAACTTTCCGAAACGGAAAAGCTTCTCGTTAATATTGAAAAGTTGATTACTTGCGAAACGGCGTTGTATGGCGATATGGCAGAAAATGCTCCGT
>JAFTKT010000090.1 GCA_017453145.1 Clostridia bacterium | reverse complement strand
TTTTCTGCTTTACAAGCTTTGCAATTTCGTTAATATCGTTGATTGCACCCGTTTCGTTGCTCACGTGGATTACGGAGACAAAACTCGTCTTTTCGTCCACGAGTGCAAGCAAAGCCGACACGTTGACTTTTCCGTCCTTTTCCAAAGGCGCAACGCGGATTTCTGCCACGCCGCGATTTTTAAGCTCCGTAAACGTCGCCGACACCGCCGAATGCTCGCCCGCCGTCGTTACGGCGTTGCCTCTGCGCGCAAAAGAAAAAATCGCTTGATTATCCGATTCCGTGCCGCAAGAGGTAAAAATCCACTCGAACGCTTTTTCGTCCGCCACCTCGCAAAGCAAAGCGGAGCGCGCTTGTTTAAGCTCGCTCTGCAAGGCGTATCCCTCGTTATATAACGCCGACGGGTTATAAAATTTTTCTTCCGCATACACACGCGCCCGCTCAAACGCGGATTTATTCGGTTTCGTCGTTGCGGCGTTGTCTAAATAAATCATTTTATTTTTGCTTTCGTTCTTGCATTACGTAGTCGCTTTCCAGCACGCTACGCTTTGCAAATTTCATGATATTCATTAAAAGATTTTCTCTGCATTCCAAAACGAACAGTTTTTTACCGTTACAGTTCGCCAAAATATACATGAAAAACTTGCCTTTTGCCGGCTCGTAGTTGGGCGTGCAAATCACTTCCTTGTTCGTAGGGTCTGCCTTAAACCGCGCATACGAGGGATTGTCCATGTCGCCGACTTGTATCATATCCTCGCAATCAATGCGCGCCACAAGTCTCCGACGGTTGACGTTGAATACCTTTGAAATACGCAGTTCTCCCGAAACGAACACGTAGTCATAGCTCACGTTGAAACGGGCTTTGAATTTGGATAACAAAAACCACGTAAGCAAACACGACAAGCCCATAACGCCCAAAAACCCGAAAAAGAATTGCCAAGCGCGCCCCTCGTCCGTTGTTACCTGCCCCCAAGGGAAACACCATAAAAAGATAAACAGCAACAATATCGCAAGCGTTAAAAACAAAAAGGATACGATATTAAAAATCATATAAATACGTTTATCACGCGTCGCGTTACTGTTTATCGCACTTTCTTCGTAAAATGCGTCCATCATCTTTCCTCCTTATCCGTTAAATTTCAAGCGTTCCTTCGTACACCGTTTTCACGTTGCCCATAAGCTCTACTTCGCCGTTAGAATGGTAGCACACCGTCAAATCGCCGCCGCGCAGTTTCACAGTTACGTTGGTATCCTTTTCGCAATCCCCGCGCAAGGTCGCAGCCACTACCGCTGCACACGCGCCCGTGCCGCAAGCCCACGTTTCGCCGCTACCACGCTCCCAAACTCGCATTTTTAACGTCGCTTTATTGACCACGCGGATAAACTCGACGTTGATGCCTTCGGGGAAATATTCGCTGTTTTCAAGCTCCGAACCGACAGCCTGCACGTCTACCGCGTCAACTTTATCGCAGAAGATTACGCAATGAGGATTGCCTACGTTGACAAGCGTAACGTCATAGTTCGTTCCACCGACGGAAATCGTTTTGTTTACGATTTGTTCCTCTTTCCAAACGCAAGGAATTTTTTCACCGGCAAGCTCCGCTTTACCTAAATTTACGCTCGCGGAATTGACTTTTCCGCCAAACGAATACACTTTCACGGCGTTGACGTCCTTTGCCGTTTCAATCGTCATTTCATTCTTGCGCACAATCCCTTTTTCATAGAGGTATTTACCGATACAGCGAATTGCGTTTCCGCCCTGCGGTGCTTCGCGACCGTCTTTGTTGAATACGCGCATTTTCGCGTCGGCAACCGCCGAGTTTTCAATGAGCGCAACGCCGTCGCCACCGATACCGTAGTGCGGGAGTACGTAGTTGACAGCAATCGATTCGGGACAGGTAATCTTTCCGTCGCGGTTGTCAAACACGATATAATCGTTGCCGCACGATTGCATTTTGGTAAAGCTCAATTTAAGTTTTTCGCTACGGAGCGCGTTAATATCCACAAGCTCGGTGTTGTCTTCCGTGAAACGGCTCGCAACAATATCCGCAAGCGCGTTCGCCGTGTCGAGCGCAGTCAAGACCGTGATGCCGAGCAATATCGCATGATGATGCAAGCGGATAAAGTCGTTTATCGATTCCATATCCGTTTTACCTGTGTATACGATATAGTCGATTTTGCCCTCGTCCATAAGCTTAATCACAGTATCCGTTGCCGACAAGCGTTCTACAACAGTGCAATCAAAGCCCAAATCGTTAATCACTTTTGCCGTACCTTTCGTCGCATACATTGTACAACCCAAATCCCCAAACTTTTTGGCAATCGTCAGCACGTCGAGCTTGTCTTGGTCGTTTACCGTCATATACACGCCCACAGGACGGCGTTCGGACGGGTGGCACATCTTAAAGCCCGCAGACACAAGCCCTTTGAACATTGCCTCTTCCATTGTTTTGCCGATACCGAGTACCTCGCCCGTCGATTTCATTTGCGGACCGAGCTGGGAGTTAACGTCGTTGAGTTTTTCAAAGTTGAACACAGGCACTTTGACTGCCACGTACGGCGACGACGGATACAAGCCCGTGCCGTAGCCGAGTTTTTTGAGTTTTGCCCCGACGATAATCTTCGTGGCAAGCTCCACCATAGGCACGCCCGTAACTTTGGAAATATAGGCACGGTACGCGAGGCTCTGGGGTTGACCTCAATCACGTGCAATTCGCCGCGATAAATCAAATACTGAATGTTGATAAGACCTTTGGTTTTGAGCTCTAACGCAAGCTGCGTGGAAACCTCAATAATCTTTTCCAGCATCGTATCGTCTAAATTATACGGCGGATATACCGCAATCGAGTCGCCCGAGTGAATACCCGTACGTTCTATGTGTTGCATAATACCGGGAATAAGCACGTCTTTTCCATCGGAAATCGCGTCTACTTCTAACTCCGTACCCATTAGATATTTATCGCAAAGCACGGGGTTTTCAATGCCCTGTGCCAAGATTACGTCCATATAACGGCACACGTCCTCTTGCGTGAACGCAATCGTCATGTTCTGCCCGCCGATAACGTAGGAAGGACGGAGTAACACGGGATATTCCAACTTTTCCGCAGCGTTAAGCGCCTCTTCTTTCGTCATAACCGTGAGGGCTTTGGGGCGAGGAATGGCGTATTTTTCCAAAAGTGCCTCAAACCGCTCGCGGTCCTCCGCCGCGTCAACGCTGTCCGCCGACGTACCCAAAATGCGGATACCGTGCGTTGCAAAATACGAGCAAAGCTTGATTGCGGTCTGTCCGCCGAACGTAATGATAACGCCATAGGGTTTTTCTATATCCAAAACGTGTTGCACGTCTTCGGGGGTGAGTGGCTCGAAATACAGTCTGTCCGCCGTATCGAAGTCGGTCGAAACCGTTTCTGGGTTATTGTTGATAATCGCCACCTCGTAGCCAAGCTCTTTGAGCGTCCACACGCAATGCACCGACGAATAGTCGAACTCAATGCCTTGTCCGATACGGATAGGCCCTGAACCGATTACCACAATACGTTTTTTACCGCTCTTTTCTACAAACGGTTTTGCCTCGTCGTGTTCTTGGGAGTCGAACGTCGAGTAGAAATACGGTGTTTTCGCAGGGAATTCCGCCGCGCAGGTATCCACCATTTTATACGCCGCTTTTTTGCGGTAAGGAATTTTTTGACCGCTTATTTCGGCAATGTCCTTATCCAAATACCCAAGACGTTTGCCCTCGTTATAGAGCTCGCGCGTAAGTTTTTGCGTAGCGAGCATTTCCTCATACTTTATCAGGTTTTTGAACTTATTCAAGAACCAACGGTCGATTTTTGTGATATTGAACACCTCGTCTACCGTCGCGCCCTTTTTGAGTGCGGCGTATACGACGAAAATGCGTTCGTCCGTCATTTCGGAAAGTCTTGCCACAAGCTCGTCTTTCGTATAATCGACGAACTTTTTATAGTTCATGGTGCTCGTGGAAATCTCCGCACCGCGCACCGCTTTCATAATCGCCATTTCAAACGCCGTGCCAATCGACATAACCTCGCCCGTCGCTTTCATTCTCGTGCCGAGCTCGCGCTTGGCGTATAAGAATTTATCAAACGGCCACTTGGGCATTTTTACAACTAAATAGTCAATCGTCGGCTCAAAGCAAGCATACGTATTCCCCGTTACGTCGTTCACGATTTCGTCGAGCGTGTAGCCGAGCGCAATTTTCGAGGTTACTTTTGCAATCGGGAAACCCGTTGCTTTGGAGGCAAGCGCAGACGAACGGCTCACACGCGGATTTACTTCGATAACCGAATATTCAAAGGAATCGGGATTGAGCGCGAATTGTACGTTACAACCGCCCTCGATACCGAGCTCTGTTATAATCGAAAGCGCCGCCGTGCGGAGCATGTCGTATTCTTTGGTGGAAAGCGTAACGGCGGGCGCAACGACAATGGAGTCGCCCGTGTGGATACCGACGGGGTCGACGTTTTCCATTGAGCATACCGTTAAAACGTTGCCTTTGCTATCGCGCAAGACTTCAAACTCAATTTCTTTCCAGCCTGCGATATATTTCTCAATCAAGACCTGCGTAATGGGCGAGAGCATCAAGCCGTTATGGGAAATAAGCCGCAATTCCTCTTCGTTATACGCCACGCCGCCACCTGCGCCGCCGAGCGTGTATGCAGGGCGAATAATAACGGGATAGTGAAGCTTGTTTGCAATCGCGACGCATTCCTCGACGGTGTAAGCAATATCCGACGGAACGCAGGGCTGATTGATTTTTTCCATTGTCTGTTTGAAAAGCTCGCGGTCCTCCGAACGGTCAATCGCGTCTAATTTCGTCCCGATAAGTTTCACGCCGTGCTTTTCTAAAAAGCCCGATTTTGCGAGCTTGCAACCCATTGTAAGCCCCGTTTGACCGCCGAGCGAGGCAAGCAAGCTGTCCGGTTTTTCTTTGAGGATAATTCTCTTTAACGTTTCTTCCGTGAGCGGTTCGAGATAAATTTCGTCGGCAAGCGCCTTGTCCGTCATAATCGTCGCGGGGTTGGAGTTACAAAGAACGACGTTTACCCCCTCGCTTTTCATAACGCGACAGGCTTGCGCGCCGGCATAGTCAAATTCTGCGGCTTGTCCGATTACGATAGGACCTGAACCGATTACCAAAACCTTTTTAATATCACTTCTTTTAGGCATTTTCTTTCTCCTTTTTCATCAGTGCAAAGAATTTCTCAAATATAGGCTTTCCACCGCAAAAATCATTGCAGGACTCGGGCGCAAATTGCGTGGTAAACGCTTTCTGCTCGGCATACGCAATCCCCTCGCACGCCCCGTCGTTGACGTTGACAAAATTGATTTTGCCAACCTTGACCGTTTCGCTGATTATCTCATAACCATGATTTTGCGTGGATATATAAACTTTTCCGTCCTCTAAGCTCTTCACGGGTTGATTGCTACCTCTATGCCCGTATTTCGACTTCGCCGTTTCCGCACCGCACGCGAGCGCAACAAGCTGATGCCCAAGCCCTGCGCCAAGCACGGGCTTTTTACCGAGCAATTTCTTTATTTCCGCAATAATGCTCGTGTTTTCCATAGGGTCGCCCGGTCCGTCCGAAAGCATCACGCCGTCTGCGTTCGTTGCAAGGATTTCTTCCGCCGTTGCACTTGCGGGCATGGAAATCACGCGACAACCCTGCTTGACAAGCGCGGCAACCGTGCTCTTTTTCGCGCCGAAATTCCAAAGTGCAACGGTGTAAATTGCGTTTTCGTCGCCATAATATTCTTTCGTTTGCGGCGCAACCGTTTTCACCGCGTCCTTTACCGCATACGCCGCCGTATCGTCGTAATCGTCGAGCGCGGGCTTGTCCGAAATACGGGCGTTCATCACGCCGTTCTCGCGCAAAATCTTGGTGAGCTGTCTTGTATCCACACCATAAATACCGATTACGCCTTGTTTTTTAAGATATTCGTCAAGCGTGCCCTCGCTACGGAAGTTAGAAGGCGTTTCACAGTATTCGCGCACCACGTATGCCGAAACCCAAGCCTTGTCGCTTTCCGCGTCGTTTTCGTTGACGCCGTAGTTCCCGATAAGCGGAAACGTCTGTACGACGATTTGTCCGAGATTAGAGGGGTCAGTCAGCGTTTCTACGTAACCAACCATGCCCGTTGAAAACACGAGCTCGCCTACTGCGTTACCGTCCGCGCCGAAACGGTAGCCTTGAAACACGTCGCCGTTTTCGAGCGTTAAATACACCTTTTTCTTTTTCATAAGTATCCTCTGTCTATTTATTATTTGCTCTGTTTATGCGGATTTTTTCCAAAAAATAAGACTGATTTTGAAAATCAGCCCTCTTTGGAAAATTCCGACGCCATTGGAAAAACGGAAAAACGAGCACCGCCGAGAACGATATTTGCCGTTTCATTGCGATACTCTGCTACTTTCAATTTTACCATTAATTTTCTAAACTGCATTTCCGTATTCCTAACGATTTTTATTATTATAGCACACGCGCACGTATTTGTCAACGGTTAACGACGCCTTATCGAAGATTTTTTCAAAAAACTTTTCACTCTTTCTCTATCCGTCCAAACGCCGTCGCGCCGTAGTTACCCTCGTTCAGCTCAATGCGAAAACGAAACGCGTCGCTTTCAAAAACCTCCGATAAAACCGTTTGCGAAAGGGAAAGAACCCTGCCCGCCGAAACCAAAGCGAATTCTTTGTCGCACGTCTCCAAAAATACGTCTAGCTTGTCCGTTTTAATCGGGTCTTTCGCTTGAAAAAGCGTGTAAAGCAGCGTTTCCGCTTGCACGGTCTTGGCTATCAAATCCCTTTTAATTGCAAACGAACCAACGACTGATTTGGCAAGCTCACGCGCCAAACGCTTGGATTTTGCGCCGCTTACACGGCAATACAACGGGGAATTATTTTCGTCCTCTTTTATCAACCCCTCGCAAACCGCAACGAGTGCGTCTTTAAGCGCACGGAAGAATTTATCGTATTCCGAATCGGGCTCGGAAATCAGATAATTTCCCGCCTTGCCGCTTGACAAAATACAAACGGTATCGTTTGGAGAAGAAACGCCGTCTATATCCAACATATTCAGCGTTTCATTCACCGCAGCCGACAACGCTTTTTGGAGCATTTGCGGCGTTATATTCACGTCCGTCGTTAAAAAGCATAACGTCGTCGCCATATTCGGACAAACGCGCGCGCCGCCTTTATAAATACCGCCAAGTTTACAACGGTAATCCCCCACGCTGAACGCAAAGGAAATCTGTTTGGGTGTTTTATCCGTCGTCATAATCGCGCGCGACGCCAAAACGCTGTGCGTATGCGAAACGCCAAGCCCACTTATCAAGAGAGGTAGCTTTGCAAGTATTTCGACGTTTGAAAAGCTTTGCGTTACCGTGCCTGTGGAGGCAATCAACACCTCGCGGAAATCGCAACGCAGAAGCCGCGCTAATTCAACGCAAATCTCCTTTGCCTGTTCCTCGCCGCCTTCTTGAAAAACGTTGGCTTTGCCGCTATTGATAAACACCGCTTGCGCATACCCCGATTTTACGTGCCGTTTACTAACGCACGCAGGCGCACCGAGCGTGGCGGACTGTGAAAATACAGCCGCCGCAGGGAAACGCTTTTCTCCGACAATCAGCGCGAGATTTTCTCTGCCGCACGCCGAAAAGCCGCAAGGTGCGCAAACGCCGCCCTCGATTGGTTCTAATGGTCTGTTTATCCCGTTTTTACGCAATTTCATCATTTTCAAACTCAATCTTTGATTGCACGACAAGCTCGCCCGCCGCGTTAAAGCCTTGCACAAAAAATACGCCGTTTTCCCCTGCTTTTCGGTAAAACTCCAAGCGTTCCCCCTCGCGACATTGTCTGACGTACGATATGGAAAACCTCTTTAACTTCCACGCCGCAAGCTCGGAAAGTGAAAAACAGTTCAAACAATAATCGGCATAGCGTGTGTTATTCACATGCATATTGTGGTCGTATTCGGAGTTTGCAACGGTAAAGGAGAACTTCAATTCCCCGTCCGTTTTTTCAAAAACGGGAATTTTCCATACGACGTTTTCCAACGCTTTGGAGGTGTTATACGTTGTATAGTCTTGATTGTCTATCACCTTTGACTGCAACAATTTACCTGTCGACATATCTATTAAGCACCATCGCGACGAGGCGTTTGCAAGCGTTTCTCCGCTTTCCGCACAAATACGGTATTCTCTGCCGAACACGATGTAAGTCGGGGGTGTCGGCCAAGTTTTCAAAATCACCGTTTCTCCCAAACGCACAGGTCTTAAAAAATCAATGCAAATGTTGGTAACCATAAAGGCATAGCCTTTGGGTTTTACATACGCATAACCAAACCCAAGCTCATCCGCGCTCGAACAGGCAACTTCTTCCATCAAAGCAAGCGCGACCGACGTTTTCATTTCGTCCTTAAAATCAGCGTCGCAATATTTAATTTGGAATTTTTGAATATGCTCATAACCGCTCATAACATTCTATATTATATCCTTTTTCTTATAAAAAGTCAACGGGCGGCTATCAAAAAACGGAAAAATTTAGCACAAAATCTGTATTTTTACGGTTTTTGTGCTCTATATGATTGACATTTGTTTCTATTTGTGATATAATACTAAACGTAGAGTATGAATATACGCATTATATAACAGTTTTTATGCGTAGCATAGTACTACTACGACAGACATAATACGCGAGGAGAAAGCTTATGGACGAAAGAATAGACGAGTTGGAAACGTTGACGGGCGGCGAAGAACAAAACGTGGGCATTAGCGCCGATTTAATTCGCGGACATATCAACACGATTATTTTGCGCAGTTTATACGACGGCGATAAATACGGCTATGAGATTATCGACGAAATCGAGAAAAAGAGCGGCGGTTTGTACACTATCAAACAGCCGACCTTATATAGCGCACTCAAACGGCTTGAATCGCTTGAATACGTAACTTCCTACTACGGGGATTATTCCAACGGCGGCAGAAGAAAATATTTCTCTTTATCCGAATCGGGAAAGAAAATCACGGAAAGAAATTTATCCGAATGGGAATATTCAAGAACGATTATCGATAGCTTGATTTCGGACGGAAACGCGCACTACGATTTTTCGTTTATTACTGACAAACAACAAGAGCTCGTTGAATTAAAACGTGCGCTCGCGGCGCGCGAACAGGCGCTTGAAGACGAGAAAAAAGCCCTTGCAAGCCTTAAAAACGAGCTCCAAAGAGAACGTGCGCTACTTTCCACGCAAAGTTCGTCTTTGAGCGTACAAAAGGACGATTTCAAGGAATTAAAGGAAAATGTCGACGCGCAAACGCGCGAGCTGGAAGAAAAAGAAAACGCCCTTTTGGAAAAGGAAAACGAAATCACGGCAAAAGAAGTCGCCCTCGCGCAAAAAGAACGGGAAATCGGCGACGCAAAAGCCGAATTAGAACGGCAAAACGCGGAAATTCGCGATTTGAAAACGCGACTGGAAACCCAACAGGCACTTTTTGAAAGCAAGGCTTTGGAAATTACACAGCTTCGCGAAGAAAACGCGCGTCTTGAACAGCTTTCCCTCTCTTCTGTAAGGCAAGAAGAGCTTGAAACGCTTAAATCGGAGCTTTCCGCAACCCAAGCGGATTTGGAAGACAAAAAATCGGTTATCGTTGCACTTAATTCTGCCGTTGCCACGCAAGAAAATACCATTTCGATTTTGAAAAGCGAATATGAAACGAAAACGACTGAATTTTATAACCGTTCTTTGGAACTCCGCGCCCAACAAGCGCAATTAGAAGCACAAAAAGGTAAGCTTGAAGAAGAACGCAAGGCTTTGGAAGAAAAAGAAAACGCCTTGCTTGCCCGCGAAACGACACTCAAAGAAAACGCAGAACAGGCAACAACCGCAACCCTCGCCTCCCTTGAACAGGAGCGCGAAGAGTTACGTAATCAGTTGCAGATTTTAGAAGTAGAACGCTCCACTCTCCGCTCGGAAAACGAGGCTTTAGAGGAAAGCAAACGTCAGCTCCAACGCGAACGCGACGAGCTCAACGGTATGCGTGAGGCACTTCAAGCGGAACGCACGGAAATCGACCGCATTACCTATGACGTTACGCAACGCGAATACGCTTTACAAGAAGAACGCCGCAACGTCGACGATACAAAATCGCAAACAAGCGCGTCAACGGAAGAAATCGAGCGTTTACGTGAGGATTTACAGCTCCGCGAAACGGAACTTGCCCGCGCAACACATAAACTCCACGACGATTTAACCATTTTGCAGCAACAACAAAAAGAGTTTTCCGCAAGACAAAGCGTATACAATCAACAACAGCTTGATTTTATCGCTCGAAAAAACGCCCTTTCGGCGCAACAATTCGATTTTGCGGATAAGTTAAGCTCGTATAACACGCAAGTCAAGCTGTTTAACGAGAATTTAGAAAAATTAGAAACCGAGCGCGCCGCACTCCGCGCGGAAGAACAGCGACACGAAGAGCGCGTGCGGGTTTTCGAACTTGAAAAGTCCGAATTCCAAGAGAAGAACGTAAAATTTGAGCAGGACAAAGAAAACGCGGCAAAGGCGCAAAAAGAATTACAAGAACGCACCGCCGAAGAAACGGAAAATTTACAACGGCAATTTAACGAGCTGCGCGAGCGTGAATTAGAGCTTTCGCGTCGTGAAAACGATTTGAACAGTGCCGCGCGTGAATTCCGTTCTCAACAATACGCCGCTTATACCGCGAAAAACGATTATCCCTACGGCTATCCGCCGCAATATAACCGCTATGAAAACAACGCACAGTATGCGCAACCCCAACAACCGCAAACGAATTTTAATTGGAACGATTTACGCGAGCGGGCGCAATCAGAGGGCATCAAGCTGAACACGGCAGGCAATTTAGGCGAGCGCAAAACGGAGTATTCCACCCCCTCGCCTCGCGCAACAACGAACACCGTCGGTTGCTATAATGTAGGCGCAACCCTTTTCAAATCTGCGTTTATCATCTTCTGTATTATCGCATTTGAAAGCTTGCTCACATTCTTCGTAAAGGAATATTTAGGCGTCAACGCGGCGTACCCCGCAATCGGATTTGCTGGTGGATTTATCACATTTATTGCCTGCGCCATTCTGTATGCCTGCGGCTACAAGCCCCGCGCAAGACGTCGCAAACACGCGTCGTATATCCTAACGTCGGCAATCGTGTTCGTCATTTGCGTTATTGTCGCCACAATGATTGCAGTCTACTGCAAAGCGCAAATGTCCAACCCTGCGCAATTGCTTTCGTTCGTGGTTATACCCGTCGTATACTTGCTGAATATTCCGTTCTTTGCAGTATTCTACTATTTATTCTCCGTTCGCGCATCGAGAAACTAACTTAATCAACAAACAAACCGCATGTCCTTTTGGGCATGCGGTTTAATTATATAAAAAACACACCTGTCAGGTGTGTTTTGTGGTGGACGCGAGAGGGTTTTGGCTACGCCAAAGCTTCGTCGCTCGCAAACCCTCGCGTATTGATTGCACTTTACGTTTCTCGCTCCTCGCGCGCTCCTCTCGCGCAAAAAAAACACACCCGCTAAGGTGTGTTCTGGTGGACGCGAGAGGGCACGAACCTCCGACCTCTACCATGTCAAGGTAGCGCTCTAACCAACTGAGCTACGCCTCCAAAATTTACTTTACTATTATAGCAAATAACAAACGCGCCGTCAACCGTTTTTTATATGCAAATAATAAAATAATCAAAAATCTTCCGACATTTATCAATCGGAAGATTTCTTTTCTATTATTTTTCCGTTTTCGACCGACAATATCCTATCGGCAATCGCAAGCGCGGCAGGTCGATGCGTTACTATCAAGCACGTTTTATCTTTGAGCGCGCGCACGTTTTCAAGTAGCCGCTGTTCGGTGTCGCTATCGAGTGCGGACGTCGCCTCGTCTAAAAGCAATATCGGTCTATCCGACAAAATCGCACGCGCAACGGCAAGGCGTTGCATTTGCCCTTCGGAAAGCCCCGCACCGCCCTCTGCAAGCGGCGTTTGCAAGCCTTGCGGCAAATCCCAAACAAATTCCGCACAAGCCACTTCCAAAGCGTTTGCAAGGCGCGTTTCCAAATCTACGTCGTTTTCATTGAAAAAGGTTAAATTTTCATATATCGTACCCGAAAACAGGAACTTGCCCTGCGGCACGTAGGCAAACAACCCCCTTTCTTGCGCCGTGAGCGGTTGTTTATTGCCCTTTCCGTCGTCCAACCAAAGCCCGCCGTCGTTGGGCGAAAACACGTTCAATAATAGCTTGAAAAGCGTACTCTTTCCCGAACCCGACGCGCCCGTCAGACACACGATTTCGCCTTTTTTTATCGTTGCGTTTGCATTTTGTAAAACGTTATCGCGACCGTAGGTAAATCCTAATCCCTCAACGGAAATCTCCGTCAAATCACGATACAGTGAGCTCTCCACTTCTTGCGCCGCAATCTTTTCAACGGGCAACTCTTCAATTTCATTCAAACGTTCACCGCTTGTAATACGCGCGTAATACACGGGAATAATCGAAGAAAACGCAGAGAACGGGTGTTGTAATTGCATCAATAATAAGATAACGGATAAAATTGAGCCGTAGTTCACGTTTCCGTGCAACACGCTTACGCTACACCAAACGACGGCAAAAATTAAACCGAAATTCCCAAGCAGAGAAAACACCGCACTCATCAGCGAACGCAATCGCATTCTGCGCATACGCTTTTGATAATACTGCTCGGAAAGCGCCGCCGCTTTTTGCTCCGACCTACGTTCCGCACCATAGGCTTTGAGCGTCATTACCGACGAAACACCCTCTTGCATAAATGCGCGGGACTTCCCGTCGATTTCCAAAACTTCTTTTTGACGTATTTTGAACTGTTTTCTGAAAAATGCGGAAATACCGCCAAACGCGCAACCACAAACCACGTAGATAAGCGTAAACAACGGGTCAATCGTGAGCAAAGCCGCAATCGCACCAAAGCATTGCACGACCATACCAACGATTGCCGGCAAGAGCCCGACGGTATCTGCCGCCACCTCTTGAATATCCGTCGTTAAACGGTTAAGCAGTTCGCCGCTATGATAGGCTTGAATTTTACCATAATCAGACCGCAAAATCTTTCCGAACGTTTTCGTGCGGAGTTCCGCTACGATTTTGGCGCGTAAATGCTCGGCGGCGTAGCCTGAAAACGTCTGCAAGGCAATCCGCAAGAATAAAACGCCCAACAAAACACCTGCAAACAACCATAAAAGCTGCGTGTTTTTATCGGACGCACTATTCACCAAAAACTGTACCATGTAGGCAAACGTAAGCGATAACGCCGTTGAAAACACGGTTAAACACGCAAGGAAAAAGACGAACCCACGATAGGGGCGCATCTTGCGTTTTAACCATTCCTTGCCTTGCTTTGCCGCTTTTTCTTCTTTCATTATCCCTCTTCCGCCCTATTTCTATTATTTTTTCAGTCGCAACGCGCGCAATATCTTTCCACCGAACGCGAAAATACCGCCTTTTACGCGCAAATAAAAGCGACGAAGTTTATACGTTCTAATCCGTCTTTTCGCATAACGGATATATTTTTTATCCGTGCAATAATAATGTTTGTCCTTGCGGAAAAATTCCGTCAATACGCCGATTACTGCCTCTTCGGGCACGTTTTCGTCGGCATAGCAATTATCGCCGCGAATGATATACCCGCCGTCAACCGCCTCTAAAACCCTGTGCAACACGTACGCCTCGCCACGTTTATACAGCGCGACGTCTAAACGTTTTAATCGCTCGATTTTAGGCTTAACGACAATCGTATCGCGGCGGTTTTTGAGCATGGGCAACATGCTCACGCCGACCGTTGGACCAATATATACGCCTTTTTCCCTCAAAACGTCTTCAATTTTCAGTTTTTCCGTTTGATGTTCCATTATTCGGCAAACCCGCTGCTTTTAATTGTTTCGACGAAACGCTCCACGTCGGCACGCGCAATACTTTCTTCCACTTCGTATTCCGCGCGAAGCGCCGCAACGCCCTCGTCTACCGTGTGTTCTACCGAGAAGAATTTCCAAAGAAACGCGCCCGTTTCATTGAGGTTTATCATGCCGTGAAAGTTCTTGCTCATTTCCCCGACGGGTACAACGACGCTTTCGCCGCCGACCTCGCGCACTACAAATCCGTTCTTAATTTTCATAATTTTACTCCCTTTCCATTTTATATTGTTTGCCTGTCAATGCCTCGAACGATTTTTCGACTGCCTTTTCTGAAATGTCGCATTTTAAGAGATAGCAAGGCGTTTCGGTAACTAATTTATCGGTGAGCTCCAACGTCAACGCAGCGTTTTCCTCGTCTTGCGGCAAAAGGATTTGCTGAAAAATCCTCGACGCCGCCTCCGCAGGCGTTAAACGCAAAATCTCGTTCTCTTTCGCCTGTTCTAAAAAGCATAAGCCGCCAAGAGAAACGCCCGTGTTATAGCCCAAGCCCTCTTTGCCCATCCAAGGCGTGCCGTAGGCGATAAATCCACCGTTTTTATATTCTAAAATCGGCTTGTCGCCGTTGACGATTTTTGCGCCCGATAAATATTTGAGCCAAAGCCCCGTATGCGTGGATTTACCCGTGCCGCTACGCCCTAAAAACGCATAGCCCTTGCCGTCGTATTCCAAGACTGCCGCATGCAACAGCATTCGGTTTAAGACGGGCAGTTTACGGCAAATTGCGCGATACAGACAGATATTTTCGATATAACCGTCTGAAAAGCCCTCCGACTGTTTCTTTTCCTCGTAAAACTCCTCGTTGGTTACCGCGACTTCTAAATCGACGGGCGAGGTTTGGTCGGCGGAAAGATATTTTTCGCAAAACTTTTCGGTATATTTACATCTGTTGTGAATTGCAACGCGCAGACCTGCAAGCTCGTAAATCATAATTCTCTCCCCTTTTTTAGTGTAGTTGATAGCTTATATGCGGACGTCGCCCTTCTCGCCAAGCAAAACGGCGTGCCTGCGCAAAATCGGGTCAATTTCGTTTTCGATAAATTCGACCGTCTGCGAGGGGGCTCTGCCGATAAATTTCGTAGCGTCTAAAATCTCGTCCAAGCTCTCCCAAACAGGCTTGAACATTTCGTCTTGTTTAATCAAGTCGAGCAGGTTATTTTCTCCGCCCTCTACCTTGACGTTTTTGCCTGCCTCCATAGACAGCACGCGAATCCGCTCGTGCAATTCCTGACGGTTACCGCCCGCCTTGACGCAAGCCATCATAATATTTTCCGTCGCCATAAACGGCAACTCCGCACGAATGTGTTTAGCGATTACCTTATCGTAAACGACTAAATTTTCGGCAACGTTCATATATACGTTCAAAATCGCGTCCACCGACATAAACGCTTGGGCGTTGACAATACGGCGATTTGCGGAATCGTCGAGCGTGCGCTCGAACCATTGCGTAGACGCCGTGAGCGCGCTGTTCATAGGCAACGAAATCACGTAGCGTGCGAGCGCACCGATACGCTCGGAACGCATAGGATTGCGTTTATACGCCATTGCCGACGAGCCGATTTGGTTTTTCTCAAACGGTTCTTCTATCTCTTTCATGCTCTGCAACAGACGAATATCGTTGGAGAATTTATACGCGCTTTGCGCAATTTGCGAAAGTACGCAAAGGATATTGTAATCGAGTTTTCTCGGATACGTCTGCCCCGTTACGCCGTATACTTTCGTGTAACCGAGCTTTTCTACGACACGGCGTTCAAGCGCCTTGACTTTTTCCTCGTCGCCGCCGAACAGTTCTAAAAAGCTTGCCTGCGTGCCCGTCGTACCCTTGACGCCGCGAAGACGTATATTTTCTTTCGCGTGCATCAAGTTTTGATAGTCCATTTCCAAATCCTGCAACCAAAGCGTGGCGCGCTTTCCCACCGTCGTGAGCTGTGCGGGCTGTAAATGTGTGAAGCCGAGCGTGGGCATATCCTTGTATTTGAGGGCAAATTTTTTTAATTTGTCCATAACGTTGACGAGCTTTTTCAATAAAATCTCCAAAGCGTCGTCGAGCATAATCGCCTCTGCGTTGCAATTCACGAAACAGCTCGTCGCTCCCAAGTGAATAATCGGCATTGCTTTTTTCGCGTAGTCGCCGTAGGCTTTGACGTGCGCCATTACGTCGTGCCGCACCTCTCTTTCGTATTTTGCGGCAAGCTCATAGTCGATATTTTCCGCATTTGCTTTCAAGTCGTCGACTTGTTCTTGGGTAACGCCAAGCCCAAGCTCCATTTCCGATTCCGCAAGCGCGAGCCAAAGCTTTCTCCAAAGCTTGAAACGCTTTTCATCCGAAAACGCCCGTTGCATTTCCTTGCTCGCATAGCGCGTAATCAGCGGATTATTGTAAATACTGTTATCCATCTCCGCTCCTTACGCTTTCACAGGCTCGGCATACGTAACGCCGAACGTTTCCGCCGTAACCGTTTTCATTTTCTGTTCTTCGTAGGGTCTGTCGCTCCAATCGGTTTTTGTTTGTGCGATAGCATCGACCGTGTCCATACCCTCGATTACTTTACCGAACGCCGCGTATTGACCGTCTAAATAATCCGCGTCCGCGTGCATGACGAAAAATTGAGAACCTGCCGAATCGGGATGCGCCGCGCGCGCCATAGAAAGTACGCCGCGAACGTGCGGAATATCGTTCTGCTTAAAGCCGTTGCCCGAAAATTCGCCTTTGATTTTGTAACCCGGTCCGCCCATGCCTGTGCCGTTGGGGTCGCCGCCTTGAATCATAAAACCCGCAATCACGCGGTGAAAAATCAAGCCGTTATAATACCCTTTTTGCACAAGCGACAAACAGTTGTTGACCGTGTTGGGGGCTTTTTCGGGATAAAGCTCCGCCTTAAAAGTTTTTCCGTTTTCCATTTCAAACGTTACGATAGGATTGCTCATAATTATATCACCTACTTTTATTATTCTTCGTATTTTTCAACGATTACTTTTGCCTCTTCGAAGAGCGCAATAGAGAAATCGTCGGGATAGCCCTCTTTATAAACGACGCGAGAAATGCCCGCGTTGATAATCATTTTCGCGCAAATTACGCAAGGCTGGTGGGTGCAATACAGCGTCGCGCCCTGTATATTGACACCGTGCCGCGCGGCTTGAATAATGGCGTTTTGTTCGGCGTGTACGGCGAAACAAAGCACGTGTTTCGTACCGCTCGGAATGTTGAGCTTACGACGCACGCACTCACCCTTTTCTTCCCAGCTTATGATTCCTGCGGGCGCACC
>JAFTKT010000089.1 GCA_017453145.1 Clostridia bacterium | reverse complement strand
GAGTATGCTTTCGCTGCCCGCCGTGCCTACTACTTTCAAATAACCGTCTACGATTTCATAGCTTACGTTCTTTTCCTTGCCGAAATCATTGATTTGGTCTGCCGTCGTAAAGTCGTACTCCGTTCTCGTGTTAACTACGGGTTCGTCGGGAATTTCCGAGCTTTCAACGTCTTCGGAACTTTCAATTTCCTCGGAAGATTCGATTTCTTCACTACTTTCGATAACTTCGGATGATTCGATTTCTTCAGAGCTTTCTACTTCCTCGGAACTGTCAGGCTCTACGGGCAGTTCTTCCACTTCTTCGTCCGCTTCGTAAAGTTTAATATTTGTAATTTTGAAATATGCGTCCGCTTCGCTATTCATAACGAATTGCATTCTCAAGCCTGCGCAATCTTTCGTAATTTCACTTACCGTTCTTACTTTTGCGCAAGTCCAGCCGCCGTCCCAAGACGCATTGCCGATGACTGCATACGTATTGCCGTCCGCGTCCCCTGCAAGGTTCGCTCCGTACGTCAAGAAAGTGATTTGACCGGCTTCATACGCCAAGTTCTCACCTACGTATTCTACGTCTACCGTCACTTTCATACCTGCGGTGAGTTCTCTAACCAATACGAGCGTGCTTTCTGCCCCCGCCGTGCCTACCACTTTCAAATAGCCGTCTACGATTTCATAGCTTACGTTCTTTTCCTTGCCGAAATCATTGATTTGGTCTGCCGTCGTAAAATCGTATTCCGTTCTCGTGTTTACTACGGGGTCATCGGGCTCGTCGGGGATTTCGGGGTCATCGGGAACAACAGGCGTATCGCTTGTGTCCTTAATTCTAATGCCCGTAATTTTCCAATAAGCTTCTGCGTTGCCAACGTAGCGGAATTGAATTCTTAACCCCGCGCAATTTTCCGTAATGGACGTAACGGAAGTGAATTTACCCGCTTCCCACATCGTAGGAGTGTCCCAAGCCGTTACCACTTGACCGTCAAACTGAATGTCGCCTGTTGAAGTAGCGCCCCAAGTCCAAAAACCCCAACCGTCAACAACTTCACCAACCAACTCGCAATCAATCTCAACAACTCTGCCCGTTTTCAAAGGCGTTTTCAACATCAAAATCGAATACAAATCCTTTGCAAGCGTACCTTCTTCAAAGTTAATCGGCGTGAGCTTTAAATAGTTGCCGTTTTCCTCTTCTACGATTTCCATACCTGCATGGTCAACGTTGACAAAATCGTTGAGTTGATCTGCCGTTGTAAAATCGTAAACTTCTCTTAAATCTCTATAAATTGCATACAAAGTATGGTCTTTTGCCGTTCTAACGTCCGAACTATACGAAACGGGCGCGCCCGTTCCTTCGGGATTGAGATACCAACCTAAAAATTCGGAAAGAGGCTTTTCGGGATCGCTGGGAATAACCATTGCGCCGTACATACTACCATACGTTACCGTTTGCGTGGAAAGCGAAGTTGCTCCGTTCACCGTCCCGCCGTTTAATTCGTAAGAAACGGTGTATGTTTTTCCTTCCCAGATCGCATACAAGGTATGATCGCCCTTCGTTTCCGAAACAATGGAGTCCGCCGTAATCTCGTCGCCCTTACCGTTTGCTTTCGTATTCCAACCAACAAAGGTGTATCCTTCGTTTTCCACTTCTACGACAGGCAGTTCGCCGTACGCTTTGCCGGGTGTGACTTCAATATTTTCAGGATCGTCCTCCAGCGTTCTAAAATTCAAATCAAAGCCGACCGTAATTTTGTCGCTTGCATTTTCACTTGAAGAACAGCCCGCCGTCATCAAAACAAGCGAAAACAGCATCGTAATAAGTAATACAAATATTTTTTTCAATTTCATCATTTCTTCTCCTTAACCATTGAGAATTTTAGTTTCTAACCCCGGCAAGACCCATTTTCGTTTCCCAAGTCGTCTTATATTCGTCGTATTCTTCTTTTACAAACGCCGCCGCCGTCTTCGGAGAAGCCGTACCGAATGCAGAAGCGATTTTAAGCTCGGCACAAGCCATAATACGACCAAGATATTCCATAGGGAAATTCATCGCATTGCCGTAAGAAACCGAGTTTTTGATTACGTCCAATCTCGAACGGGTATAATACGTACCGTTCTGATAATAATCCATTTGACTGTAATCGATCGTCAAAGGCGCGCCGCAGCCGTAAGTTTCTTGCATCACGATTTCTTGCCCTGCTTTTGAATACATAAATTTCAAGAAATCCTTTGCTTCCTGCAATTCTGCCGAATATTCGGGAATAACGGCAACGAAGTCGGGCAAGGTATGTCTTACAAGACGGGCGTGATTGATAAATTCCAACGTCGTCAACGAAATGCCAAGCGTGGTTGCGTCCGCTTCGCAAGGAGCGCCGTTTCCGTCAATATAATTACTATCGATAAAAGATACGATGGCGGAAAGCTTTGCGTCCTTTTCTTCGTCCGTACCCGTAAAGTCGGCTTTGATCTTATCGTTATTTACGATTTCACTCATAATAGGCGTTCTCAAAAGCACCACGTCCGCGTCGCCGGGATTAAATTTCGAAGATGCCTCTCTTTCCATCCAGTCGCCGTTACAGCTAAAGAGCGCATTACCGCGCAGGAAAGACAGTTGCTCCAAATCATACGTCTGCGAGCTGTCGCCGTCGTTAACGTAACCGTTTGATTTCAAAATCATATTTCTTACGACGTCATAAGCGTATTCTCTCCCCTTGGTATTGTAAATGTCCGCCGTATATACGCCTTCTTCGTTTTTGCCTTCGAAGAAGTTTTCCGACGCCGTCTTTCCTTCATATTGCGGCCACAGGCTGTTGAACATGAAATGCATATAGGAATTTTGTCCCGAATACGAGAATGCGTAAGCATTGCCGCTTGCAGCTTTGACGTCAGCCGTTTTGATTTTTTCAAAGAGCGCAAACATCTCGTCCGTCGTCTTAGGCAGCGTCAACTCTTC
>JAFTKT010000088.1 GCA_017453145.1 Clostridia bacterium | reverse complement strand
GAAAGTAAGCGCAAGTGGTATGCCGTTACGGCAGAATACGAAAACTACCGCCGTCGCACGCAAAACCAATCGGCACAACGCTACCAAGAGGGCAGAAACGACGTGATTGCCGCGCTGTTTCCCATAGGCGACAATTTAGAGCGCGCGCTACTCTCCTGCGCGGACGAAAACACCAAGCAGGGCATTGACATGGTACTTTCGTCGTTCAAGAAGGTGTTAGAGAGTGAGGGGGTCGAAGAAATCAATCCGCTCGGACAACCGTTTGACGCGACGTATGCAGAAGCGATTATGGCAGCCCCCGCCGGCGAGGGCGAAGAAAGCGGCATTGTTAAGCAGGTCTACGTGAAAGGCTATAAAAAAGGCGAAAAGGTACTCCGCTACGCGCAAGTAATCGTAACGCAATAACGCAAAAAACAAAGAAAGAAAACCCGTTCGGGAGCACTCCCGAACGGGTAATTTTTATAAATGAGGCATACAGGTATGCGTTGAACGCTATTTCAAGCCCAAAAGCTCGTCGGCGGATTCGTCTAAAATTTCGCAAAGATTTGCAAACGTATCCAGCGCAGGGAATTTATCCAAACGCATATATTTGCTCACCGTCGAGGGGTTAATTCCCAACTTTTCCGCAATTTCCTTTTGTGTAAGATTGCTACATTCAATCGCCTCACGCAAGCGTTTTTGTATCTCTTTAATCGTAATCATATAAAAATAATAGCACAATGTACCACTTTTTGCTTGACAAAAGGCACAATGTGCCTTATAATAGTATTGTACAAATGAAAATTTATAAACGGAGGTACAAAAAATGTATTGTAAAAACTGTGGTGCTAATCTTGACAATCAAGCGGTGGTATGTCCCTATTGCGGCGTTGCAACGGATAATCTTTATGCCGTGCCTGTCGAAGAAGCGAAGAAAGAGGGCAACGGAATGGCGCTCGCGGGCTTTATTTGCTCCTTTTTCGTGCCGTTGCTCGGTTGGATATTCGGCGGCATAGGTTTATCAAGAGCGAAGAAACGAGAGGGCAAAGGAAAGGGATTTTCGATAGCTGCGCTGGTTATCGCGAGCGTAATGTTTTTCGTATATTTGGGTCAGTATGTATAACGCAAACAACATAGAAAAAAGTCAATCCGTTTGGGATTGACTTTTTAATTTGCAAAATAATATGCACTTTTACGGTCTTAAACCGCTGCCGCCTTGCAAGGTAATCGTTTCGCCTGTGATAAACGACGCCTCGTCCGAGCAGAGGTATACGCACAACCCGCCGACGTCTTTTTCGGGGTCGGCAAATCTGCCCATCGGCACGGCTTTAATCGTTTGCTCGTAGCGTTCGGGGTATTCTTCCTTGAACTTTTGTAAACCCTCCGTCATTGCGAGCGGACAAATGACGTTGACGCGCACGCCGTCGGGTGCCCATTCGGTTGCCGCCACGCGCGAAAGGCCGCGAATCCCCTCTTTTGCCGCCGCATACGAGGATTGCGCAATGCGACCGAACAAGCCCGCGCCTGATGCGAAATTGATGACGCAGCCCTTGCTTGCTTTGAGGTGGGGGAACGCCTTTTGCATATAGAAGAACGTCGCGTAGATGCCCGAATAGATTGCCAAATCCAAATCTTCTTTGGTGTGTTGCACGAGCATTTTGCCCGATGCAGAGGCTTGCGCGTTGTTAATCACGGCGTCAATACGCCCAAATTTTTCAACGGTTTTGTCAATCACGTTTTGGATAGCCGCCTCGTCCGCACCGTCCGCCGCAACGGTCAGCACTTCGCAGCCGTAAGCACTTTCCAGCTTTTCCTTCGCGGAAAGCAGGGTGGATTCCGTTCTACCCGTGATGACGATTTTTGCGCCAGCTTTTGCAAACGCGGTGGAGAGCCCGAACCCGATACCTCTGCCGCCGCCCGTGATAATCACGACTTTGTCTTGTAATGTAATCATAAAAAAACTCCTTTGGAAATATTTTCAATAGCAAATACAGTATACACCAAACGCCTTGCTTTGTCAAGCGTTCGTCATTTGACTTTCTCTAAAAATTAGAATTTGCGCCGATTTTTTCTTTGAAAAAATCGGCGCAACGAAAATATAAATTGTTCAAGAGATATTTTCTCGGATATTTTGCAGGGCGTTCTTTTCAAGACGGGACACCTGCGCTTGGGAAATTCCGACCTCTTCGGAAATTTCCGTCTGCGTTTTGCCCTCGTAGTAGCGCAAAAACAAAATACGCCGTTCGCGTTCGCCCAGCTTTTCAATCGCTTCGCCGAGCGCGACGTGCTCCGTCCAAATTTCGTCGGTGTTCTTTTCGTCGGCGAGCTGGTCCATGAGTAGCAGGGCGTCGCCCGCCTTGTTATACACCGGCTCGAACAGCGAAACGGGGTCGGAGATTGCGTCGAGCGCGTAGACGACTTCCCGTTCGGCGACTTTGAGCGTTTCTGCGATTTTTGCTATCGTTGCCTCTCCGCCGCCCTCTTCGATTTCCTCGCGCGCTTTGAGGACTTTATACGCCATATCGCGAATCGAGCGGGACACGCGGAGTGAATTTCCGTCGCGAAGATACCGTTTGATTTCCCCCACAATCATAGGCACGGCGTAGGTCGAGAATTTCACGCCCACGCTCAAATCAAAGCCGTCAATCGCTTTAATAAGCCCTACGCAGCCTGCTTGAAAGACGTCGTCTGCGCCCAAATTTTTAATGCGGAAACGCTTGACGAGGGAAAGCACGAGACGCATATTCCCGACGATAAACTTTTCCCGCGCGGCTTTGTCGCCTGCTTTGAGCCGTTGCATAAGCTCTTCGTTTTCCTTTGCGGAGAGTTTGGGTAAGCCCGACGTATCCACGCCGCAAATTTCTACCTTTTGCATAACCGTTTTCCTCCTTTCGGTGAGTTGAGTATGGGCAAGCCCGCAAGTTTTTATACGCGGAAACTTTTGGGGGCGCGGCGCATATAGTAGTAGAGAGGCGGTGGAATATGGAATTAAGTTTTTCGGAATTACGCACGAAAGAGGTTGTCAACACCCAAGACGGCAGAAAGCTTGGAAAAGTGTGTGATATAGTGCTGTGTTATCCCGAAAACAGGTGGTTGGGGATTGTTGCACCGAACGGCAGGGCGTTCGGGCTGAAACGGAACGGCTTATTTATCGATTTGAAAAATATCGTCAAAATCGGCGAGGACGTAATTCTCGTCAATATCGGCGTGGCGTGCAAGGGCGGGAAACGCCAAAACGCCTGTCCGAACCCGCCCCCGCCTCCGCCTATGCACGAGCGTAGGAGCTATGAGGAATACGAATAAAAAACGCGGCGCGCTCTATTCAGAGCGCGCCGCGCATGGCGTGTAGCCGTTTTATTTACGCTTTTGCGGGGCATTTTTGCGGTTCGCAGGTAACGTGCATACCCAGCGATTTGAAGGTTTTTTCGTCGATATGCGAGAGGATAACCGTCGAATGGATTTCGCAGTTTTTAAGTTTTCCGAGCTGTTCGACGGCGAGTTTTGCCATGCGGTCGGATACGGCGCAAATGGCAAGTGCCATCAAAATTTCGTCGGTATGCAGACGGGGGTTGACCGCGCCCATGTGATTGACTTTCAGCTTTTGAATGGGCTCGATAATGGTGGGGGAGATAAGCTCGATAGAATCGTCGATATTCCCCAAAGCTTTAAGCGCGTTCAAAAGCGCCGCCGCGCTCGCGCCGAGCAAGTTGCCCGTTTTTCCCGTTACAATACGTCCGTCGCAAAGCTCGATAGCAACGGCGGGCGCGCCCGTTTGCGCCGCTTTATGGAGGGCGGGTGCGACGGGTTTTCTGTCCTCTTGGGAGATGCCCGATTTACTCATTAAAAGCTCGATTTTAGAAACGACGTCCTTGCCGATACGCCCTTTTCTCGCGTCGCAAAGCGCGGCGTAGTAACGGCGTATGATTTCCCCTTCGGAGGCTTTGCGGCAAGCCTCGTCGTCGAAGATACAAAAGCCTGCCATATTCACGCCCATATCCGTCGGCGACTGATAGGGGGAATAGCCGAGAATTTTTTTGAGCATCGCGCTCACGACGGGGAAGATTTCCACGTCGCGGTTATAATTGACGGCAAGCGAGCCGTAGTGCTCCAAATGATAGGGGTCTATCATATTCACGTCGTTGAGGTCGGCGGTCGCCGCCTCATAGGCGAGGTTGACGGGGTGGGACAAAGGCAAATTCCAAACGGGGAACGTTTCGAATTTCGCATACCCCGCTTTCACGCCCCGTAAATTTTCGTGATATAATTGCGATAAACAGGTCGCCATTTTACCGCTACCCGGACCGGGCGCGGTAACGACAATCAAACGCCGTGAAGTGGGCACGTATTCGTTCTTGCCGTAGCCCTCGTCGCTGACGATTTTTTGCACGTCGGAGGGGTAACCCTCGATAGCGTAGTGTTTATACACCTTAATGCCCATTGCGGACAGGCGTTTGATAAAGCCGTCGACGGCGGGTTGCGGGCTATACATCGTCATCACGACGCTCCCGACGAACAAATCCTTGCTTTGGAACACGTCGATAAGGCGCAACACGTCGGCGTCGTAGGTGATGCCTATATCGCTGCGATATTTATTTTTAATGATGTCGTTTGCGTTAATCACGACGAGGATTTCCGCGACGTCTTTGAGTTTTAACAGCATTTTAATTTTACTGTCGGGCTCAAAGCCGGGCAGAACGCGAGAGGCGTGGTAATCGTCAAAGAGCTTGCCGCCGAACTCCAAATACAGCTTGTCCCCAAACGAATGGATGCGCTCCTGTATTTTTTCCGATTGCAAGGATAAATATTTTTTATTGTCGAAACCCGCTTTCCGCACCTTGTCTACCTCCGCTTTTGTTCACTTTATCTATTGTAACAAAATTTCAGACTTTTGTCAATTGCTTGAACGCGGGTTTTACGCTTGTTCCCCGCATTTTTTCTTGCGCACGTTTTATTTTTTCTCAAAATAACGGAAAATCTGTTTACTTTTTCCTCCGTTTAGGGTACAATAGTAGACAGGCAGTATAATAAGGAAGTAAAAAAATGATTGCAAGAGTACAAAGCTATGCGCTTTCGGGTCTTGACGGGGTAGCCGTAACGGTAGAGGCAGACGTTTCCAAAGGTATGCCCTCCTACGAAATCGTGGGCTTGCCCGACGCGGCGGTCAAGGAATCGAAAGAACGGGTACGGAGTGCGGTGAAGAACAGCGCGCTCGAATTCCCTACGCATAAAATCACCGTCAACCTCGCGCCCGCCTACGTTAAAAAAGAGGGTACGGCGTTCGATTTACCCGTTGCGGTGTGCTTGTTGCTTGCTTGCGGTGCGTTACAGGCGGAAACGGACGGGCTTGTGTTTTTGGGCGAGCTGGCGTTAAACGGCGAACTGCGCGCCGTTACGGGCGTGCTACCTGCGCTCATCTCCGCGCGCGATAAGGGCTTTTGCAAATTCGTCGTGCCGTATGACAACCGCGAGGAGGCGAGTTATATTCACGGCGTGGAGGTATACGCCGCAAAAACGCTCAAAGAAGTCGTCAATCATTTATCGGGGCTTGCGCCCTTGACGCCCGTTGCGGCAAAGACCTATGAAACGGGCGCGGGGGACGGACCTCGCTCCAACGATTTATCGCTCGTCAAAGGACAGCCTGTGGCAAAACGCGCGATAGAAGTCGCCGTTGCGGGCGGGCATAACGTGTTGCTCGTCGGGCCGCCGGGTAGCGGCAAAACCATGCTCGCGCGGACAATTCCGACGATTTTACCCAATTTATCCTTTGACGAGGCACTCGAAATCACGAAAATCCATTCGGTCGCGGGTACGCTTGGCGAAAAGGGTATCGTCAGCGAACGGCCGTTCAGAAGTCCGCACCACACCGCCTCGACCGTCGCGCTTTGCGGCGGCGGGAACAAGAGCATTCGTCCGGGCGAGATGTCGCTTGCGCACGGCGGCGTGCTGTTTTTGGACGAATTGCCCGAATACAAACGCTCCACCCTCGAAGCCATGCGCCAACCCCTCGAAGACGGCGTGATAACCATTTCCCGTGCGAGCGGCACGGCGGTCTATCCCGCGTCGTTCACTCTTTGCGCGAGTATGAACCCCTGTCCTTGCGGCAACTACGGCAGTCAAAAACGGGCTTGCACCTGTACGCCTAACGACGTACGGCGTTATCGTGCCCGTGTGAGCGGACCGTTACTTGACAGAATCGATATTCAAGTGGAAGTGGACGGCGTTGAATACGACGAGCTCGTATCCGACGAAATCAGCGAAACGAGCGCGGCGGTGAAAGCGCGCGCCGACAGGGCGCGGAGTATACAACGCGCACGGTTTGAGGGTAGCAAGGTCAAGACGAACGCCGAAATGACGGAAAAGGAAACGCGGGAATACTGTAAACTTTCGCCCGAGTGCGAGGAAGTGTTGCGCCAAGCCTTTGAAACGTTACGCTTATCCGCGCGTGCGCGTTCGCGTATTTTGAAAGTAGCGCGCACGATAGCCGACCTTGCGCTTTCGGAGGAAATCACGAGCGAGCATCTTTACGAGACGATTTCGTACAGAGCCTACGGCGCGGAGGACTAATCTATGCAAATCGTGGAAATCTCGCCCACCAACGCGGCGTATCCAAAGGAATGGCAAGGCTTTCCCGACAAGCCGCAAACCGTTTACGCCGCAGGCAACGTCAGCCTATTACACAGCCGTAAATTTACCGTTGTCGGTTCGCGGAAAACGCCCAAAGCCGCCCTTGCAACGGGCGCGCAGATAGCGAAAGAGCTGGTTTCGGCGTTTACGCTCGTGAGCGGCGCGGCGGACGGCGGGGACAGCGCGGCGATAGAGGGCGCGCTGGAAAGCGGAAAAATTATTTGTGTGCTGGCAGGCGGGTTCGGCGCAATCCCGCAGGGGAATTTTGCGCTCCTTGAACAGGTGTCGAAAAAAGGCTTGTTGCTTGCCCTGCACCCGCACGATACGCCCGTTCGCGTGTTTTCCTATGAATACCGCAATAAATTTCTCGCCGCGCTCGGCGAGGGTACGCTTGTTTTGGGCGCAGGGGAAAAGAGCGGCGCGCTTACGACGGCGAAATACGCGCAAAGCTTTGAAAAGCCCGTTTTCGCCTTGCCTTATCCCCCCAATTCGCCTGTGGGGACGGGCTGTAACGCTTTAATTAAAAAAGGCGGGTATTTGACGGAAAATTCGTTTGACATTTTATCGCGTTTTGGTATAAACTGTATAGAGAAAAAACCGTTGCCCGCGCTCACGGCGGAAGAAACGCAAATGTTTTC
The DNA here is from genome assembly GCA_017453145.1 of Clostridia bacterium. Taxonomy (GTDB): domain Bacteria; phylum Bacillota; class Clostridia; order Christensenellales; family Borkfalkiaceae; genus Scatosoma. The sequence continues at coordinate 3,141 of JAFTKT010000088.1, read as the reverse complement.
TGCATTGCAGGAGCTCGGCGAGGGGCATATCGCCGAAATCGCCGCTCGGGCGGGCGCGCCCCTGTTCAAGGCTCGCGCGGTTTTGTCCGCACTTCAAATCAAAGGCGTCGCCGTCGATTTGGGCGGTAACCGCTTTTCAATTACGTAAAAAAAATTATTTAAGGAAAACAGAATGGAACTTATTATCGTAGAGTCGCCCTCAAAGGCGAAAACAATCGCAAAATACCTCAAAGGCAAGTATCGGGTAGACGCTTCGGCTGGGCATATCCGCGATTTGCCCGTGCATACGCTCGGCGTGGATTTGCAAAACAATTACGAACCCAAATACGTCAATTCCGACGGCAAAGAGGACGTCATTCGCCGTTTGACGGACGCGACGAAAAAAGCGGAACGCGTGTATCTTGCGACCGACCCTGACAGAGAGGGGGAGGCGATTGCTTGGCATTTGCAGACGGTGCTTGGATTAGACGGCGAGGCGAAAAACCGCATTGAGTTCAACGAGGTATCCGAACGGGCGATTGAGGCGGCGCTCAAAACGCCCCGCCAAATCGATTACAATCTCGTAGACGCACAGCAAGCGCGCCGCGTGTTGGACCGCTTGGTGGGCTATAAGCTTTCCACCCTGCTCAACCACAAAATCGAGGACAAGAACGGCAACGGCAAACGTACGCTTTCGGGCGGACGGGTACAGTCGGTGGCTTTGCGGCTCGTCGTGGAGCGGGAACGGGAAATTGCGGCGTTCAAGCCCCAAGAATATTGGAACGTAACGGCGGAGCTTTGCGACAAGCCCAAACAGTACGCACCGTTCAAGGCGCTTTTGGAAAAGAAAGGCGCGAAGAAATATAAGCCCTCGTCGGCGGAAGAAACGGCGGCGGCGATAGCCGCGATTGAAAAGGGCAACTTTACCGTTGTCAAAGTCAAAAAGACGGTGGTAAAATCCCACGCGCCCGCGCCGTTCACGACCAGCTCCCTGCAACAGGACGCCTCGACCAAGCTCGGCTTTACCGCGCCCGAAACCATGTCGCTTGCACAGCACCTCTACGAGGGTATTCAAACGGAAAACGGCGACCATATCGCGTTTATCACGTATATGAGAACGGACTCAACGCGCGTGTCGAAAGAGGCGCAAGCCAAAGCGATTGAGCGCATACGCACCGTCTACGGCGCGGATTACGCGCCCGAAAAACCCAACTACTACGCCTCGAAAAAGGGCGCGCAAGACGCGCACGAGGCGATTCGTCCCAACGATTTGGAGATGACGCCCGAAAAGGCGAAAAAACTGTTGGATAAAAAGCATTTCGCGCTCTACAAGCTCGTTTACGAGCGTTTCCTCGCCTCGCAAATGTCGGAGGCGCAATACAACAGCGCGCAAATGGAAATCGACAACAGCGGCTATATCTTCAAGGCAAGCGGCAAAGTGCTCAAATTCGCGGGCTTTACCGCCGTATACCAAGACTTTTCGGCGAAAAAAGAGGACGACGATTCGATTGATTCGGCAAAACTGTTGCCCGACTTGAAAGAGGGGGATATTCTCGACCTCGTTTCCTTGCAAAAGGAACAGAAATTCACCAAACCGCCCCTGCGCTACACCGATGCTTCTATCGTCAAAACAATGGAAGAAAAGGGCATCGGCAGACCCTCGACGTATGCGACGATTATTTCCAAGCTCACGCAAAAATACGTCAAAAAAGAGGGCAAATATATGGTCCCTACGCCCATTGCCTACGACGTAGTAGATATGCTCGTCGGGTGCTTTGAAGACGTAATGGACGTCGGCTTTACGGCGGGTATGGAAACCAAGCTCGACGGCATTGAGGACGGGGGTGTGGATTGGCATAGCGTTATCGGGGAGTTCTATCCCGGCTTTGAGAAGAACCTGCGCAAAGCCTCCTCCTACGGCGACGAGCAGACGGAAACGGTGTGCGGAAAGTGCGGACATTTTATGATTCGTAGAACGGGCAAATTCGGCAAATACCTCGCTTGCTCCAACTATCCCGAGTGTCGGAATATCATCAGCGAAAGCAAGGAAGAAATTTCTTCGGTGCGTTGCCCCAAATGCGGGGAGAATATGGTGGTCAAGAGCGGTAAATTCGGTAAATTCCTCGCTTGCCCCAGCTATCCCGATTGCAAAACCACCCTTTCAATGCCCTCCGACGAAGAGCCCAAACTCGCAGGCAAATGCCCCGAGTGCGGCGCGGCTATGACGGTGCGGAAATCGAAAAAGGGCAAGACGTATTACAGCTGTTCGGGCTATCCCGATTGTAAATTTATGTGCTGGGACGTTCCGACGGGCGAAAAATGTCCCGAATGCGGCGACGCGCTCGTCAAGACCGCGCGTGGCAACGTCAAGTGTAACAACAAGGACTGTTCCTATCGCGTAAAGGCAGAAAAGTCGGATAAAACGGATAAAACGGACGCGGGCGCAAAATCGCGGCGTATTCCCCTTGCGGAGGATTTCGACGCGCCGCCTTTGATGGACGAACCGCCTGAAAGCGGCGGCTATATCTTTACGGGACTGGACGATGAAATTTGAGGGCAAGGTACTCGTCGTCGGCGGCGGCTTGGCAGGTAGCGAGGCGGCGTATTATTTAGCCAGTCGCGGCGTGGAAACGACGCTCGTGGAAATGAAACCGAAAAAATTCACGCCTGCCCACGAAAGCGAAAACTATGGCGAACTCGTTTGCTCCAACTCCCTCAAAAGCAATGATATTTACGCAAACGCTTGCGGACTTTTGAAAGAGGAAATGCGGATTTTGGGCTCGCTCGTTATCGAGGCGGCGGACAACACGAAAGTGCCTGCGGGCGCGGCGCTCGCCGTCGATAGAGAACGCTTTTCCGAATATATCACGGCAAAGCTGAAATCCTGCCCTAATTTACACCTTGTCTGCGCGGAGCTGGAAAGCTTGCCCCAGTTAGAAACTTTGGAAAAGGACGGGGGCAGGTATGCGATTATCGCCACAGGCCCTTTGACCAGCGACGCGCTGTCCAAAGACATTCAAGACAAATTCGGCGGCGAGCTACACTTTTTCGACGCCTCCGCGCCGATTGTGTCTGCCGAGAGTATCGATTATGCCTGTGCGTTCACGGGCGACAGATACGGCAAGGGCACGGGCGATTATATTAACTGCCCGCTCACGAAAG
>JAFTKT010000087.1 GCA_017453145.1 Clostridia bacterium | reverse complement strand
CTCACGCTCCGCCAAAAAAAGAGATAGATTTTTATCTATCTCTTTTTTCGTAGTGAGGACAATTCGAAAACCCGCATTATCGGGGGTTCGCGCATTCAGCTTGCTATTTGGTTACTTGCTAAATACAAATCTTACATTTTCCGTCGCGGTGCTTACATCCGAAACCCACACGCGAAACGAACCGCTTTCCGCCTCAAATTTTCCGTTTGCTGACCAGAATTTCAACATATCTTCCGTAATTTCAAACGAAACCGCGCGCTCCTCGTTCGGTTTTAATTCTATCTTTTTGAACCCCTTTAATTCCTTAATCGGACGAACAAGCGACGCGAACTCGTCGCAAATATAAAGCTGTAACACCGTTTCCCCGTTCCGCTTTCCGATATTTTTCACTTTAACGCTAACCGTCAGTGTTTCGCCACTGTTCATCTCCGTCTTATTTATTTCAGGCACGGAAATCTCAAAATCAGTATAGCTCAATCCATAACCAAACGAAAAGAGCGGCGTATTCGGCATATCAAAATAACAGCTTACGAAACCCCTCGCCCAATTATCCTCATTCAAAAGAGGTCTGCCCGTTTTATATGCGTTATAGGAAATAGGCAACTGTCCTTCACTACGAGGAAACGTCATGGATAATTTTCCGCTGAAATTTTCATCCCCGAATAACAGCTCTGCAATCGCATTTCCGCCCTCCGTTCCGGGCAACCACGCCGTCATAAGCGCAGGCATATCGTCTATACAATCGGTCAGTACAAGCGGTCTGCCCGTATAAAGTACCACCGCCGTATTTTTATTTACCTTAACGATTTCATTTATCAACGTTTTTTGCGCTTTGCTCAATCGCAATTCCATGCGGGATTTCCCCTCACAACTGAAATCTGCGCGTTCGCCTACACATAAAATAACGGTATCGCAAGATTTTGCCGTTGCGACCGCCGCCTCAATGTCGCTGCAATCGGTTGCATTGATTTCATCACCGCAACCACGCGCAAAAACGATTTCCTTATTCGGTAGCAAATTCTTTATCCCCTGCAAAACGGTTACGACGTCTTCATTTCTACCTCTACAAGCCCATTGGTCAAGCCCGTTATAATCCCCAAAAGGACCGATTACCGCTATACGCTTTGCTTTATTTTTATCAAACGGTAAAATATTCTCGTTTTTCAAAAGCACCGCCGATTTTACAACCGCTTTTTTCGCCAACGCACGATGCTCGGCGCAAAGACAAACTTTTTCGCTTTCCTCTTCCGACGCGAATGAATACGGGTTTTCAAAAAGCCCCAACTCTTCTTTGAGCTTTAATACACGCAAAACCGCCTCGTCGATTTGTTGCATTGAAAGTTTACCTTGTTCTATCAAAGCGGGAATTGTTCTGAAATAACATGCGGACATCATTTCAATATCGCTCGTTGCGTTCATTGCCTTTTCCGCACAATCGCTTTCCGTTTCACAATAACCATGCGTGCGCATCTCGTCAAACGCTTTGAAATCGGAAATGACAACGCCGTCAAAACCCCACTCATCACGCAGAATATCTTTTACCAACCATTTATTTCCCGACGACGGCACACCGTTCAAGGCGTTAAACGACGTCATTACCATTCGAACGTCTTCGTCTACCGTCGCTTGATAAGCAGGCAAATAGAAATCCCGCAAAGTACGCTCGCTCATATCCGTCGTGTTATAATCGCGCCCCGCCTCCGCTTGTCCGTAAGCTGCGTAATGTTTTACACACGCCGCAATATTCTTGCTCGGGTCCATATTCCCTTGATAGCCACGAACTTGCGCGCGCCCCATTTCCGAGTTCAAATACGGGTCTTCGCCCGCACTTTCTACGCACCTGCCCCAACGCGCGTCGCGCGATACATCGACCATAGGCGCAAAGGTAACGTGTACCCCTGCGGTAACTGCCTCTTTTGCCGCCATTGCACAGCACTCTTCCACTAATTCCACGTCAAACGTTGCGCTCATACCGAGAGGAACGGGATAAATCGTACGGTAGCCGTGCACCACGTTATCCATAAACAGTAGCGGTATTTTTTTGGGGTCGTTCTTCAAATGCTGTTCTTGTAATTTTTTCATTACGGTCGCATTTTTGAAACTGAACGTTGAGCCTATCGCGGTATATTCTTCGTCCGTCAATTTTATCTGACTTTTTGGACCTGTCAACGGGCTATCCAAAGACGTATCCAACCACGCCGACGCATACTGCGAAAGCTGGCCGAGCTTTTCCACCAGCGTCATTGTTTTCAGTAAACCTACAATATCCATAATTTTCTACAACCCCCCGCCGTTTTATGGTTAAGCGATTTATTCCGTTTTATTTTCCGTTTTTGTTTCCTCTACCGCCGCAGGCTTTTCTTGCGGTTTGTGGTGATGATGGAACAAATGGAAATTGAACCAATGGTGGTGATGATGGTCCTCGTCGTGCACGATAGTCTTGCTGTGTTTGGTGCGGATTAACAGGAAATCCAGCACGAGCGCGAGCGCATACATCACGAGCGTGAAAATCAAAATGTTTTGGTATTCGCCCGTTTGCGCCACAATCAAATCGGCTATTTGGTTACCCGTCAAGCCCGCAATCGCCCAAGCGGACAACGCAATCCCGTGAATGGACGAGATTTTACTCATACCGTATACGTCGGAAAGGAGCGTGGGCAAATTCGAGAACCCGCCGCCGTAGCCGAGATTGACAAGCACCAAAAGTACGATACAAATCACGGCGATTTCCTTTTGCATTGCGCCCGTGAACATAGCAAGCGCCGTAACGGCAAGCTCGCTTGCCAAAATAATCTTATAGACCGTGTTTCTGTCTTTCAAATGGTCGCCGATTGCGGAATACCCCAAACGTCCTGCCGCGTTGAAAAAGCCCGTCATGGTGCAAAGCAACGCCGCCGTACCGCCCAGTCCGACTGCCATATAAATATCCTTTTCGTGGCTGATAAGCGCAAGCCCGCAGGTGATATTGATATAGAATACCAACCAAATCCCGATAAATTTCGGGTCGAAGAAAATCTTGAAACGTTTGAAAAATGCCTTGATTTCAAACTTCTCGTGCGGTTCTACCCAGCCTTCGGGCTTTTTCAAGAGTAAATGTCCCGCAAACATCATCACGAACCATACCGCCGCGAGAATGTACAAGGAAAATTCAACGCCTACGCTTGCCGTCAATATTTCAATAACGGGCGAGAAAATCATTTTCGCCGCGCCGAACCCTGCCACCGCAAGCCCCGTTGCAAGACCTTTGTTGTCCTTGAACCAAAGCATGAGCGTCTTGACGGGCGAAAGATACCCAAGCCCCAAGCCGATACCCATAATCACGCCGTAGCAAAGCAAAATGAGCGGCATACTGTGCAACCGTACCGCAAGCCCCGTGCCTGCAACGCCCACGACAAAACAGATTGTCGCAATCAGACTTGCCTTGTGAATATCCTTTTCCACAAAGTTACCGAGAAACGCCGCGCTCATACCGAGAAAGAAAATCGCGAGCGAAAACGCCCAGCCGAGCGCACCTGCGCCCACGCCGCTTTGCGTAAACGTCGCGGCAATCGGTGCGGAGAACAGCGACCAGCAGTAGACCGTGCCGATACTGCAATGTAACAGTAGCGCGGGAATCGCCGCGCGCGTCCATTTGTTTGATAATTTAGCCATTTTATAACCTCATTCGTGTTTTAACCTTGCCTATTATAGTCCTTTCCAAATATTTTGTCAACTAAATAAACGACGCTATTCTTTTTTTCTGAAAATTTCGTTGTTTTCCTACATTCTTATAATATTTACCCTTGAAAAAGAATAGCTTTTTTCGTTCGATAGTGCTATAATATGTAGCGGACTGTAATGAGGAAGAAAAAATTATGCACGTAGCGACAAGAAAACAAGGTAATTTTCATCATAAGTCGTATGCTGAAATCATACGGCAAGCAGGAGCGTTTATCAAGAAAAACGCTGTTTTGTGTATCGCCGTTTGCGCCGCGCTGATTACTTGCTTTTTCGTGCCACCCGACGCGGAATACCTCGCTTATTTCGATTTCAAAACGCTCACTTGTCTTTTTTGCGTGCTTGCCGTCGTTTGCGCGTTCCGCAATATCGACTTTTTCTATATCCTCGCCAAAAAGATTGTACGGGTGTTCAAAAATACCCGAGCAAGCATTCTCGCGCTTGTGTATATCACGTTTTTGGGCTCTATGCTCATTGCCAACGATATGGCGCTTCTTACCTTTTTACCGCTCGGTTATTTCGTGCTTTCGACCTCGAACAAGAAAAACTATATGGCGTTTACCTTTATCATGCAAAATATCGCCGCCAATTTAGGTGGTATGCTCACGCCTTTCGGCAATCCGCAAAATCTATATATCTATACCAAGTTCAATATCCCAACAGGCGAGTTCGTCGCGACCATGCTACCCCCGTTTTTGCTTTCCGTCGCACTCATCACGCTTTGTTGTTTGGTATTCGTAAAAAAAGAAAACATTGAAATCGAGGACGAAAAGTTTCTTTTGCCCAAAACAAAAACGGCTATCTACACCGCGCTCTTTGTTTTATCGATTGTCATTGTATTTCGCGTGATTCCCTTTCTCGTGGGGCTAATCGTCGTACCCCTCGTCTTGCTGTTTACGGACAGAAAAGCACTCAAAGACGTGGACTACGGACTTTTGTTCACGTTCGTGGCTTTCTTCGTCTTTTCGGGGAATATGGCAAGGCTTCCGTTCGTGGCGCGACTTTTCGAAAGCTTGCTCGCCTCCAACGTTTTGCTCGTTTCGGCATTATCCTGTCAAGTCATCAGCAACGTACCGTCGGCGATTTTGCTTTCGCAATTTACCGCCGATTATACGAGCTTGCTTGTCGGCGTGAATATCGGCGGCGTAGGTACGCTCATCTCCTCGCTCGCAAGCTTAATCACGTTCCGCGAATACACGACGCACAATCCAAACAAAGCGGGAAACTATCTCGCGGTTTTCTCGGCGTTCAATTTCGCATTCTTGATTATTTTGACCGTTTTCGAGTTGATAATTTTATAATTTTGGGAGGCGCGCCATGCAAAAGAAATTGAAGACACTTGCCCAAGAATGGGGCGCGGATATTGTTGGGTTTTGCAAACTCGAAACTTCGCCATTGCCCGCTTTGCCCTACGCCTTATCTATCGGCGTAAAGCTCTCGGACGCCGTTTTGAAAACAATCCAAAACGCGCCGTCGTTTGCCTATTTTCAGCACTATCGCACGGCAAACACCCTGCTCGATTCGATTGCGTTTCGGCTTGGCAGAGAAATTGAAAAGGCGGGATTTTCAGCGTTCCCTATCGCCGCAAGCCAAAGTCTTGGCAAACACAATCCCTATAACGGCGTGTTCCCGCATAAGACGGCGGCGGTGTTGTCGGGGCTGGGATTTGTCGGAAAAAGCGGTTTGTTTTTATCCACCGAATACGGCAGCAAGCTGCGCCTTGCCACCGTCTTGACCGATATGCCCGTGCAAGCCGAGTTGCCCGTCATAGAAAACGGATGCGGGGCTTGCGAGCTTTGCAAAAAAGCCTGCCCCGCAGGCGCGATTTTCGGGGAATTGCCATCGAAAACGGACGGTGAGCGCAACTTTGACGCGGAAAAATGTTCGAAATATATGAAAGAGCATTTTCAAGACGTGGGCAGAGGCAGCGTTTGCGGCGTGTGTATCAAGGTTTGCCCGAAAAATAAATTATCGTAAAAATGATTATCGCTAAAAACAAAAACGTCGGATTTTCATCCGACGTTTTCTTGTGCCTCCGTTTCACGGATACGGCTTAATTTTTCCAGCTCGGTAAATTTTCCGTTCAATCGCATAAGCTCCTCGTACGTGCCACATTCTACCATTTTTCCCTCGTCCATGACGACAATTCTATCCGCGTTGCGAATGGTCGAAAGCCTGTGTGCGACGATAAACGTCGTGCGTTCCTTGACAAGCCTGTCAATCGCCTTTTGCACGTGGTATTCCGCGACGTTATCAAGCGCGCTCGTCGCCTCGTCCATTATCAAAATTCTCGGATTTCGAATGAGTGCACGGGCGATACTCACGCGTTGTTTTTGTCCCCCAGAAAGCTTGTCGCCGTGTTCGCCGACGGGCGAATCCAAGCCGTTAGGGAGCGAGGGCAAAAACTCGTTCAAGTCCGCGTCCTCCACCGCGCGCAACAACGCTTTTTCGCTGTAACGGCTCAAACCGTAGGTAATGTTTTCACGAATACTGCCCGAAAAGAGAATACTGTTTTGCGGCACGACGGAAATATATCGGCGGTATTTTTGCATGGGCATTTCGTCTAACGGTACGCCGTCGATTAAAATACGCCCCTCCGTCGGGGAAAGCAAGCCGATTATCAAGTTCATAAGCGTGCTCTTGCCCGAACCCGACGACCCAACGACCGCGATACGCTCGCCGATTTTGACGGATAAATTGAAATCCTTGACGACGTATTTTTCCTCGTTCGGATAACGGTAGCTCACGTTTTGAAAATCAATCGCGCCCTCGATTTTGGGCACGGGCATTTTGCCGCTGTCGTGTTCAATATCCTCTGCGCAAACGATTTCGGAAAGGGAGCGCACCGCCTCTTTGCCCGTTGCAATCTGCGGAAATGCATTGATAACGCCTTGTACGGACGCGGCAATCGACGAGAACATAGACTGGAAGAGCACGACTTCGCCCGTCGTAATCATGCCTTCTAACGCGAGCCATATGCAAAAGAACAGGCACACGCCCGAAAGCAACTGACCGCACACCCAGCTCGCCGCACCGAACTTGGCGTGCGTTTTGTCAAGCCGCAAGCCTGCCTCCGTCGCCGACCAGATGCGCTTGTCAACCTCCGCCGTTTCGACGGGCACGAGCCCGTGCGCTTTGGTGAGCGTGAGCATTTGCAGCGTCGTGGTAATCTTGGAGGACAGCTGTTCGTTCTCCTTGCGGAACTCCCGCGTGCCCTGTCGAATTTGCCTGCGGAATAAGCTTAACAACAGGAGCTTTACAGGCACGATTATCGCGAAAAACAGGGTTACAATCGGGCTACGCCAAAGCGCAATCCCTATCGATACGACCGCGCCGACGAGCGCGGGCACAAAGCCTGTCAAAAAGTAGCGATAATAGCCCTCGACGGCGTCTATATCCCGCAAAAATTTCGACTGTATGCGCCCCTCTTCGATTTCCTTGTGATAGGTAATGGAAAGGCGTTGCAATTTTCGTACCACGCCGCTTTTCACGCGCGCCGTTGTGGAGCGTATCCAATTATTGATAATGGACGAGCGCCACATTGTCGTGGGGACGTTTTGCACCACAAGGACAAATAAAATCACCGCGTCAATGATTAATCGGGTCTGGTAGCCGTCGGGACGGACGGTTACCAAATCAATCACGTCGCTGGTGATGAGTGGTAAAATCCAAGTGGGAGACGCTTGTAAAAGATACACGAAAGTAGACCAGATGAGTTTGAGCCAGTCTTTTCGTAGCAGCTTTTGCAAAAAAGCGTCTTTTTTGTTGGGCTTGGTTTCCCCGTAGCCAAAAAGCCATTCCAGCTCGGGTATCCTGCCTCTGCGTATACGTTTCTGTTCGTGCGAGAGTTGCTCCGCACCGTTCGTGCCTTGTTTCGACATACGCCTCTCCTTCCGCAATTATTTTTGCGTTACAGAGTTTTTAATTTTGTAACATTATAGCACACAAAAACGCGCTTGTCAATAGTTTGAACAAAAAAAGTTTGGAAAAATTTTGTAATTTTTTCGGCGGGGTTTACGATATGCCCCCGCCGATTATTCTTCTCATTTATGCCCGTACCTTATTCCTGTGAGGCGAGCATTGCCTCTCTGTCCGCAATCGCAAGCGCCTCGACCATGCTGTCAATATCCCCTGCGATAAACGCCTCTAAATTATACTGACTTACGCCGATTCTATGGTCGGTTACGCGGCTTTGCGGGAAATTATACGTGCGTATGCGCTCACTACGGTCGCCCGTGCCGACCATACTACGACGGTTTTCCTCCCGCGCTTTGGCGTTTTGACCGTTGTAGAAATCGTAGATACGGGAACGGAGGACCTTGAACGCGCGCTCTTTGTTTTTCAGCTGCGAGCGTTCGTCTTGGCAGGTTACCACAATCCCCGTCGGGAAATGGGTAATCCGCACGGCAGAGGCAACCTTATTGACGTTCTGTCCGCCTGCGCCTCCCGAATGGAAAATGTCAATGCGAATGTCCTTGTCGTTGATTTCCACTTCGACCTCTTCCGCCTCCGGCAACACCGCCACCGTTGCGGCGGAGGTGTGGATACGCCCCTGCGTTTCCGTCGCGGGAACGCGCTGGACGCGGTGTACGCCGCTTTCGTATTTTAAGAGTTTGTACGCGCCTGCACCCGTAACGTTATACGTCGCCTCTTTCACGCCGCCAAGCTCGGTGTCGCTCACGTCGATTTCTTCCACGCGCAAACGGTGTGCCGCGCAATAGTTTTTATACATTTGGCAAAGATTTGCCGCAAACAACGCCGCCTCTTCTCCGCCCGTGCCCGCGCGTACCTCTAATATACAGCCGCGTTCGTCGTTTTTGTCTTTGGGCAACAGCAGGATTTTCAGCTCGGACAAAAGCGAGGCGAGCTTTTCCTTGCACGCATACGCCTCGTCGTTGAACAGCTTTTTCATCTCCGCGTCCGTTTCCGTTTCCACCGCCTCAAACGCCGCCTGCATTTCCCGTTCCGTGCGTTTGTATTCAGCGTATTTTTCCGCCGTTTCGGTCAGTTCCGCTTGTTCTTTGGAGTATTTTTGCCACGTGCTCATATCTGCAAGCACGTTTGCATCCGCGAGCTGTTCGGATAAAAATTGATAGCGTTTTTCAATAGCATCCAGCTTTTTTAACATAGTAGTCCTTTTATTAGGTTACAATTTTCACGTAGCGGTCAATGCCGTTAAAATCCTTGACAATCATGGAATAGGCGTTGCCGCGAAACAGTTTTGCAACCGATTGCGCCTCGCCCGCGCCTACCTCTAACAAAATCAAGCCGTCGCGGGATAAATACTTGAACGCGTCGGCGGCGAATCGACGGTAAATATCCAACCCGTCCGCGCCGCCGTCAAGCGCAAGGCGCGGTTCAAAGCATTTTACTTCCGTTTGTAATTCCTCTATTTCTGCCGTCGGGATATACGGCGGATTGCTCACGATAATATCAAACCTGCCGCGAATACGCGTGAATAAATCGGATTGCACGAAATTGATTTCCGCACCGTTTGCCTCCGCGTTTTCTTTGGCGAGCGTCAGCGCGTCCGCGCTTACGTCGGTTGCCGTAACCTTGATTTGCAAACCGCGTTTTTCCGCCTCTTTGGCAACGGCAATCGCGATAGCGCCGCTACCCGTGCACATATCGAGCACGGAGAACCCGTCTTCGAGGGAGTTGACGACCATTGCCGCAAGTTCCTCCGTTTCGGGACGGGGAATGAGCACCCGTTCGTCCACTTTGAGCGTATAGCCGCAAAAATCCGTGTCCCCGATAATATACCAAAGCGGTCTGCCCGTCATTCTCTCGTCGGCGATTTTGAAAATTTGCACCGCCTCCGACGTCTTGACAATGCGCTCCTCGCTTGCAAGCGCGCTCTTGGGAATATGGAGCGTAAGCGCAAAAATCCATTCGGCGTCCTCGCCGTCAATGCCTGCTTGTGCAAAACGTTTTTTCATATTCGCGAGCATCACGCTCAATCTCCCCGACGTGGCAAACGAGCGTTCGGGAATGGTCAAATCGACGTCCATTTTCAAAACGGTGGTAAACGCGACAATCGCACATTCTATCATTCCGTCCTCCGGCTCACGGGTGGTAAGACGTTGTAACAATAAACCGGGAAATTTGAAAATCAAGAAAAACTTGCTCTTGGTCTTGGCAAGCAAACGCAGAATTTCATAGGAAACGCCTGCCGTTACGGGCAAAAGCAACAGTTTGAACACAATGCGCAAAAGATTGTCGAGCGTGGCGTTACCCGTATATAACCAACCCGCCACGAGATAGTTGGCAAACGAGAACACCAAAATACTCACAACCATCACAATAAATAAAAAGGTCGTGCCGCAACGGTCGTGCACGCGCGAACAGCTGCGCACGTTCTCCACTGTCAAGTCCTTGCCGCTTTCATAACAGGAAATCGTCTTGTGCTCCGCACCGTGATACATAAACACCCGTTTGAGCGAGGGAATGAGCGATATAAGCAAAATATACGCGACGAACACGACAAGGCGTATGCCGCCTTCAATCAGGTTAAACCAAAGCCCGTCCGTGCCCGTGCTCGTTTTGTCGAAAGGTAAAAAGCCCGTGAGGTATTGCGGGAGCGCGATAAAAATCACCACCGCAAGCACGATACCGAGCAAAACGGCGATAAAGGACAGCACGCCGCCTAAATCGATTTTGTATTTCTCGCGCAACCATTTTTCCGCTTTGGACGGGGCTTCGTTATCGTCGGGCATGGCTACGTCTGCACTGCGCATTAACACGCGGTTGCCGTCGATAAGCGAACGCACGAAATTGACCACGCCACGCACAAACGGCAATCGGGAAAACCGACTGCGCTTTTCGGGCGGGTCAAACCGCTCCGTTTCTATTTGTATGCGTCCGCTCGTATCGCGCACCGCCGTCGCCATTGAACGGCGTCCGCGCATCATCACGCCCTCCATCACGGCTTGCCCGCCGATAGAAACGCATTTTTGTTCCTTGTTCTTTTTCATAATTTTGTACCGTTATCGTTTATTTGTTTTTGAAGAGAATGGTTTGCCAAAGAAAACGCGGCTTTCCCGACGGGACGTTTACATATGGTAAACGAGCGAGGGAAAACGCAAGTTTGACAAAGTATTGCGAAGCATTTAGTAGGCATTTGCCGTTAGTAAACGTGAGGCAAGACAAGGAGCACGCGGCTTTCTTGACGGGCGCGTACTAAAAGGTACGTAACCGAAAGAAAACGCAAGTGCGACGAAGTATTGTCCACGTTTAGTAGGCAAAAAGTAAAAAAGCTTTAAGGCGCGCCTTAAAGCTTTACACGATTAAAGACCGTATCTCTTTTTGAACTTATCCACACGCCCACCGGTATCGACTAATTTCTGCTTACCCGTGAAGAAAGGATGGCAGTTGCTGCAAATATCAACTTTGAGCACCTCGCAATCTTTCGTCGTACCCGTCTTGAACGTCGCGCCGCAAGCGCAAGTAACCGTTACTTCGTGATAGTTAGGATGGATTTCCGCTTTCATTATATTTTCACCTCGCTATTCGTTTTTCATTTTTTGTGCCTCACAATTATACCGCTTTTTTTAATCCCCGTCAACTGTTTTTACTATAATTTGCAAAAAAATAGTTGCAAATTTCCGTAAAATGCGCTATACTTATCTTATCTGCGTGCGGCGCGCGTTTTTTCGCGCTCAAATCAACGCTTTGAAAGGAAGTTTTTTATGAAAGTTTGGCAACTTGCATATCCACACAACTTACAACACGTGCTTTCGACGGATTTGAAACTCTCCCCCGATAAGGTTAAGGTCAAAATCACAAAAGCCTTGCTCACCGAAACGGACGTATCCGTCTATGCAGGCACGGTCAAAGTGAAAACTCCGTTCGTGCCCGGTCGCTTTGCTATCGGACAGGTTACCGAAGTCGGCGAGGATTCGTTCGTCAAAAAGGGCGAACGCGTCTATCTTGCGAGCGTAACCGAAGACGAGCTCGCGCCCGACGGTTTGAGAATTGCAGGCGAAACGGCAGACGGGTTCTATCGCGATTTTTGCCTTGCGGGCATTGACGACGTGTATCCGCTCCCCCTTTCCGTATCCGACGAGGCGGCGTTTTTAATCGACGCCATCGCCCTTGCCGAACGGGTCGTGGACGAAATGCAAATCGGCGTGGGACAGCACGTACTCGTGCTCGGCGGCGGATTGTATGCGAACGTGCTTTGCCAAATCCTTATCTATCACCGCGCCGTGCCCATTTTAGCGGACAATAACGCCGAACGGCTCGCGCGCGCGAAAAAAAGCGGTATTTATTATACCTTCCCCAACGACGAAACGCTCAAAAAGAACGTGTTAAACGTTACGGGCGGTAAGCTCGCCGACGGGGCGGTGTATTTGACGTATGCCAACCGCACCGAGCCCTCCGTTATTTTCCCGCTCGTCAAGCGCGATTCGTTCGTAACGTTCTGCGCGCCGACGGGAAAAAGCTTGCCCGTCAACCTCGAATACGCGCTCAAAAACAACGTAACGGTCAAGGGGATTACGGAAAGCCGTGAATACGTGTCTACCGCTATCAATCTGCTTGCCAACAAGGCGGTTAATTTTACAGAATTCCCCTACGCAAGTTACAAGGAAGAACAGCTCCCCGAGCTTATGGAAAAATACGCCGCACTCCTTGCAAGCGGTGCAAATTTACCCGAGCAAATGGACGTGATTAAGTTTATTTTTTAACGAGGATTTTCTGTATGAAATATGTGATTGCTTCGGATATTCACGGCTCGGCGTTTTGGTGCGATAAGCTGCTTAAAGCGGTTCAAGCAGAAAACGCGGATAAATTGTTGTTGCTCGGCGATTTACTCTATCACGGACCGCGCAACCCCTTTCCGCAGGACTATGCCTGTCCGAACGTTTCCGCCGCGCTGAACGCCGTCAAGGACAAAATCGTTTGCGTGCGCGGGAATTGCGATAGCGAGGTCGACCAAATGGTGTTGGAATTCCCCATTCGCGCAGACTACGCGCTCGTGGACGGTGGACAAAACCGCACCCTGTTTTTAACGCACGGGCATTTATTCAACGAACAAACCCCGCCCGTTTTGAACGCAGGCGACGTGCTTTTGAACGGACATTTCCATTTCCCTCGCCACGCGGTTATGGCAAACGGCGCACTGTATGCAAATTGCGGCTCGATTGCCCTGCCCAAAGACGGTTCGCCGCATTCTTATATCGTCTACGAAAACGGCACGCTGTCGTGGAAAGATTTGGAAACGGGAAAAGTTTTTGATTTTATCGACTTAAACGCTTGACAGCACGGCAAAAAAAGTGCTATACTTTTAACAATTAAATACGTAAACCGATGAATGAGAAGAGTACCTGCCGAATAGGTCGGCACAGCGAGTTGCGGGCGGTGAAAGCGCAACGCGAACGGCGGCAAGGGAATGGACTCACGAGGGCGAACGAACGCGCGGAACAAGTTTTTCGCGTCAGTAGCAATCGACGGGAGCTGGACCCGTAAAAAGACAGAGCGCATGTTAGTGCGCGCGAGGTGGACTTTGTTTTGTTATCTTCTAAAATAAAGTCAAGTTGGGTGGCAACGCGGTATTGTCCATATCGTCCCAAAGAACGGAATTTTCCGTTCTTTGGGATTTTTTTTATTCAAATCATATACTAATTTCAGGAGGTAATCTCTATGCAACCTATTCCCTATAAAATGTATTTAAGCGAAACGGAACTCCCGCGCGCGTGGCTCAATCTCCGCGCGTTTATGCGCAAAAAGCCCGCACCCTTGCTCGACCCTGCCACGCTACGCCCTATCACGCAAGAGGCGCTTGCAAAGGTGTTTTGCGACGAGCTTGCACGGCAAGAGCTGGACGATACGTCGCCGTATATCCCTATCCCTACGGAAATACGCGATTTTTATAAAATGTACCGTCCTGCGCCGCTTGTCCGCGCCTATTGCTTGGAAAAGAAATTGGGCACGCCCGCGCATATTTATTATAAGTTCGAGGGCAATAACACGAGCGGCAGTCATAAGCTTAATTCCGCAATCGCACAAGCCTACTATGCGAAAAAGCAGGGTCTGAAAGGCGTAACGACGGAAACGGGCGCAGGACAATGGGGCACGGCGCTGTCTATGGCTTGCGCTTATTTCGGTTTGGATTGTAAGGTGTTTATGGTAAAATGCTCCTATGAGCAAAAACCGTTCCGCCGAGAGGTTATGCGCACCTACGGCGCGAGCGTTACCCCCTCGCCCTCTACGACGACGAACGTCGGTAGAAGAATTTTAGAGGAGTTTCCGAGCACGTCGGGGAGTTTGGGCTGTGCCATTTCCGAAGCCGTTGAGGCGGCAAGTACGCGCGAGGGCTACCGCTACGCGCTGGGCAGCGTGCTCAATCAAGTGCTGTTGCATCAATCGGTAATCGGCTTGGAAACGAAAACTGCGCTGGATAAATACGGCGTTTCGCCCGACGTGATAATCGGTTGTGCGGGCGGCGGGTCGAATTTGGGCGGACTAATCGCGCCGTTTATGGCGGATATGCTACAAGGCAAAAGCCAGCACCGTTTTATCGCCGTCGAGCCTGCCTCATGCCCTACGCTTACACGCGGGACATATGCCTATGACTATTGCGACACAGGCAAGGTATGCCCGCTTGCGAAAATGTATACGCTCGGTTCGGGTTTTATCCCTGCCGCAAGCCACGCGGGCGGACTACGGTATCACGGCATGACGTCTACGCTTTCCGAGCTGTACAAACAGGGGCTTATGGAAGCGAGGTCGGTAAAACAGACGGAGGTTTTTAAGGCGGCGGAATATTTTGCGCGTATCGAGGGCATTTTACCCGCGCCCGAATCGGCGCACGCCATTTGCGCGGCAATCGACGAGGCGCTTCGATGCAAGGAACGCGGCGAACAGAAAACCATTTTATTCGGTCTGACGGGAACGGGATATTTCGACATGATGAGCTATGAAAAATTTCACGACGGAAAAATGCAGGATTATATCCCGACAGAGGAGGAACTTTCGAAAGGGTTTGCGGGAATACCGAAATTATGAGGAATTTTGACAAGATTTGTCTAAAAAACGCTTGCGGCAAGCCGCAAGCGTTTTTTTTGTTCGCCTCATACCTGCCCCTCTCAAATGGGGTTTTACGCATATATACTCCCCTATCGAGTGAAAGCTCGAATATAGGCAAAGGAACGGGAAACGCGTCGAGTTTTGTCCTATGCGTTTGCCCACCTTTGCGGGTAGCCGCATACGGGCGATTTCGGGATTTTTCGACGCTCGAAATATGTCGTATGGCAAGGCGGGCACACGACATATTTCTACAAATTGCGGAAAAGCCGCCAAAAGGGGTTGACAAAGGGGGATATTTTCGGG
>JAFTKT010000086.1 GCA_017453145.1 Clostridia bacterium | reverse complement strand
GTACATTCACTGCATCTCACCTCTTTTCTTTGTATATTCATTGTATCAAAAATTGTATTTACAAATGTATATCTATAAATGTACATATATAAATGCATATTTGCTTGCAAAAAGTTTGTGTTTTTGCTATAATAAATATACTTTCAGGACGTCGTGATAGCCTACGTGGATTGTCATTTTGGCGGAGCATATAAGGCTTTGCTACACGCGAAAAGAAAGGGCGTTGCCTATACGAATTTATATTCTAGAAATTACACGTTATATTAAAAAGCGGGGCTTTTCGAAACACATTCGAAAAGCCCCGTCTTGTTTTTAGCGGATTTAGCCGATATTTTTAACGTTTACAATAGAGATTTCTCTGCCGTCGAGGGCGTCGGTATAAACCAAGTATTTTTCCTCGCCATAGGAGCAGTAGAACTCATAAGCCGTCCGCTCTCCGCGCGCCGTCTGCACCACCGCGACGCGCGCGTTCTCCACCTCTAACCCTTCGTGGAGCTTACTCTTTGCCTCTGCGAGCGAAACGCGCGTTTCCACGTCTTTGCGTTCCTTGTGGTTACGCAAATATTTCGTCGCGTCCATGCCCATTACCACGCCGCGCGAACGGCAGACCTTGATTTTGACGGTGTCGGGATAGAACAGCACGTCGTCGTCCTCATAGACGAACGTGAAGTCGGCGTTCGTACCGTTTTCACGCACGCGGACCGCCTCCATATCGTCGTAGCCGATACGCTCTAAAAATTCCTCCGCAATACGCTGTGCGTTGGCATAGTCGAACGTGTCCTCGCTACATTCCTCGTAGTAATCGAAACGGAGCAAATCGCCCGTGCGGTAATCGATTTCGGCGAACAGTAACGTGCCGTTGTTGTCGTAGCCCTGTACGTTATACGCGCCGTATTCCTCCGACACCGTTTCGCCTACGCATTGGAATTCTTCGATTTGGTAATCGGAGAAATACACGCTACACAAATCTTCTGCTTTCGAGGGGTCGATTTTGCCTGCGGTTTGGCTTTCGCCCTCGCCCTGCATGGACGGTTTAGCATTTGATTTCGTACCTGCCCCTTGCATTTTTGATTTCATCTCGCCGAGCATACCGTTTTCGCCCAGCGTCATTTGTTCTAATTTACCGAACATATCGGCGAGCATACCCTTGCCCTTATTGACGAAATCCATTAAATTCTTGTCCGTCAACTCCTCTGCAAGGTTTTCGACTTCCGCGCGCATTTCGTGGTTTACCTCGTATAAATGCTGTAAGACTTTTTCGTCTTCTGCCGAAAGTCGTTCGCCGTTACGGAGTTTTGCGAGCATTCTTTCACACGTTTTCGCAACGCGGTTCAAAAAGGACGTTACGTTCTGGTCAGACTGCACGTCTACGGGCATTTTCTCTAAATCGAGCACCGCCAAACGCGACTGCACCAACAAATCCGTGAGCACACGTTCCTGTTGCATGGTATCGTTGGAAAGACGTATTCTGTCCAAGTCGTTGTCAACGTTCTCCATGAGACCGATAAGCTCGTAGGTGGTGCTCCTATACCCCGACATCATGCCCTGTTTGGTATTGTTCATATCGATTGCGCCGAGCGTTACCGCCGTCGTGAGCGCGAGCGTAGTTACGCCGAGCGTTACGACTGCGGCTATCCAACCGCCGTTGTTTTGACGCGAGCCGTGCGCGTGGCTACGGTTTTCCTCACGGCGTTTTTCGCGGTTATGCCTTGCCTGCGAGCGTTTTTGCGAGCGGTTGGCTTTACGGTGTGCGCGTTCGCGGATTTGTTCTTCCTTTGCGGCAAGACGTTTTTCCCGCAACGCTTTCCGTTCTGCCGCGCGTTTTTCCTGCAAGGCTTTTCTCTCCGCCGCGCGTTTTTCTTGCAGGGCGCGTTTTGCCGCCGCTTTTTCCGCTTTGGCTTTGGCTTTGGCGGCTTTTTTCTTTGCCTTTTCTTCTTTTTTCTTCAAGGCAAGCTCCACGCGGGCTTTCGCCGCCGCGTTTTCTTTTTGCGTTTTTTCCTTAAACGCTTTCGAGGATTTGCCGCCGCCCAACGACGTTGCGTTCTTTTTTACGGCGGTTTTTTCCGTCGTTTCTGCGTTGGAACGCGTACCCGACCCCGATTTTTGCGTTGTTTTGACTTCTTTTTCAATACGTTCGACCTTTTCCGCGCCCGACGACACGTTCACGCCGACTTCCGTTTTCTGTTCTTTTTTCATGCTTTCCCCTCCTTAAATCGCGAACACGTGCTTACCGATAACGGTAACCGTCTGTCTATCGAAAATCCACGCGCTTGTCGCCACAGCGGGATTATAATAATAGAGCGCGCCGCCCGTCGGGTCCCAGCCGTTAATCGCGTCGCGCGCGGCTTTCATCGCCGTTTCGTTCGGGGTTAAATTGATTTGCCCGTCCGATACCGCCGTGAACGCGTGCTTCTGATACACGACGCCCGAAATGGTGTTCGGGAACGCGGAATCGCGCACGCGGTTCAAAACCACCGCACCGATTGCGACTTGTCCCGTATACGGTTCGCCGCGCCCCTCTGCATAAATCGTGCGGGCAAGCAAATACACCTCCGAGCTCGAAAAACCGTTCATACCGCCCGTCTGCGTTGCCGTGCTACCAGCAAGCGCGTTGTAGGCGTCGTTCATGCCGAGCGCGCGGTAGGTCGCCTTGCCCACGATACCGTCCGCCGTCAAACCGTTCTTTTTTTGGAACGCGATGACCGCCGAACGCGTGCCTGCGCCGAATACGCCGTCTACACTGCCTTTATAATATCCCCATTCTTTCAAACGGCGTTGCACTTCCTTCACCTCGCCGCCTTTCGAGCCTTGACGGAGCACCGCCGCCAAGACCGCCTCCGCTTTGGGAGAATCGGACAGGTACGCGGACGCGCCTACGCCTATGCCTGCGGGAACGGCAAGCACGGCGGCAAGCGCCGCGATTAACACGCCTTTTTTAATTGACTTTTTCATACTCTTTCCTCCTGTATGTAAAAGACGTTCAACGCATACCTGCCCTATCCGTTTTTCCAAGCCTCGATAATTTCTAAAATTTTACTCTTATACACGACGTTGCCGCCGCTAGGCGTCGCAAAGCACAGGGGCGGGTATACGACGCACCACCAATTATCCCCCTTGCCTGCGCCAAGCTCAATCACGAGTGCGGTGTAACTGCCCGCAGGGAGCGTATATTCGCCGTAAACACGCGTGGGGAATTCTTCGACGCTCAAACGGGCTTTTGCGCCGTAGGCAAAGCCGTTTTGGAGTAGCGCGCGTTCTGCCGCGCGTTCCAAGCCCGATAAATGTTCTTGCACCCGCACAATTGCCTCGTTTTTGCTTTCACAGCTCGCGACAACGGGCGTGAGATAGTCCACGATTTTATCGCGTACGAGATATTTGACGGCTTGCGCCTCCTGTGCGTTGGAATCGGCGCGGATATGGATACGCAAAAATTCCGCGCGGTAGTCGCTTGGCGTTGTGGCTTTGAAAACGCCTGAAAAGCCGAGTGCCGTTACTGTTATTATGAATGACAATAAAAAAATTATGCAATTCTTTTTCATAAAAAAACAACCTCCGTGATATTCACACGGAAGTTATTGACAGTATTTTATGATTTTATACCTCTATTTCACTCCATTTATGCTCGTGCAGCTCACCTGCCTCCAACAATCCGCAATAGTCCGTTTGACGGAGTGCCTCGTATAGCGCGACGGCGACGGAATTGCTTAAATTGAGCGAGCGCGCCTTTTCGAACATAGGAATACGCAAGCACGTTTTTTCGTTGCCGAGCAATAACGTTTCGGGCAAGCCTTTCGTTTCCTTGCCAAAGACGAGAAAATCGCCGTCCTCAAAGCGCGCGTCGCTGTGTCTGTGGCGAGCTTTGGTCGTGAAATAATAGAATTTGCCGCTTGGGTATTTTGCCTGTAATTCCGCAAAGGAATCGTAATAACAAATCTCGACTAAATTCCAGTAATCGAGCCCTGCGCGCTTTAAGTATTTATCGCTGACCTCAAAGCCGAGTGGACGTATCATATGCAAGCGGGTGCCGGTGGCGGCACAGGTGCGGGCGATATTGCCCGCGTTTTGGGGGATTTCAGGCTCTACGAGCACGATATTGAACATAATAACACCTCTTGTCGTATCTATATAATATTGTAGTCTTTTTTGCGGGGTTTGGCAAGCGTTTTTCTTGATTTTACCAAAAAAGAAAGGTATAAATGCGCGGGGGCGGCACATACTGAAAACACAAAGGCAACGCCTTATTTTTCAAACAGGAGTTTTTATGATAGAATTTGACAAAACGGAAACTTTTTACAACCTTGCCCGTTCGTTTGCGGGCGAATGTCAAGCGGGTATGCGTTATCAAATGATTGCAAAGCTCGCGATGCAAGAGAAACTGAAAACGCTTGCTGACGCGGTGCGCACGATTGCAAAAAACGAAACGCTGCACGCAACGCAATTTTTCAACAAAATCATAGAGAAAACGGGCAGCCGCGATAACATTGAGTTTGACGCGGGTTACCCCTTTCACGCAGGCACGCTCGTCGAGGGCTTGAAATTCGCATCGACGGACGAGAAAAACGAATCGGAGGATATTTACCCGACTTTTGCGGCAACCGCCCAAAAAGAGGGGTTTGAAGATATTGCCGCTTTGTATAGAATGGTAGCGGACGTCGAACGTCAACACAAAATCGTCTTCCAATATCTTTGCGACGCGGTGAAAAACGGTACGCTTTATAAGAGTGAATCGCCTATTCTTTGGATTTGTAGCGAATGCGGATATATGCACGTAGCGGAAGAGGCATGGAAAACTTGCCCCTTGTGTAAAGCGGGACAAGGCTACGTCGATTTGCATCTTCCCTTTGAGGGCGTTCGGAAATAACGAACGAAAAACGACTGCGAAAACGAGGGCGATTTGCCGAGAATAGAAAAGGAGTGATTTTTATGAAAAACAATCAAAACAAACAAAACAACGCAAAAAACTGCGGTAGCAAGAACTGCGGCAATAAAAATTGCGGCAACAACAAGAACCAGAACGGTCAAAACGGTCAGAACCACAGCTACGAGCACGGCGGAAACAATGACTGATAAACGCCGTGAACGCATACCTGCCCCCACGAAACGCGCCATCTCGGTTTTTAACGAACCGTCGGATACCGACGTGAACGGCAGTTATACGGGCAGACCGAAAAACAAACGGGAAGTCCCCGTCCAAGACGCGGACGATTTATAAAGAAAAGCAACCCTTTTAGGGTTGCTTTTCCCATAATAATTTGTTTTACTTTCAATTTTCATCTTCGGCTATTATAATTTTACGCTCCCATTCATTGCCGCAATACGTTGTGCTTAAATATTTTGCGGCGGTAGCTACATCTTGTAACTCTGCTTCTGCCATTAAAAGGTCGTCTACGTACCAATTCTTAGCAATCGTGAAAGAAACCGATTTCAAAGCAGTGCATTGAAAAAACGCGTCTTTCCCTATATTTTTTAAGGACAACGGCAAAGAAACGCTATTCAATCTTGCACAATAGCTAAAACTTTCTGCGCCTAATTGAACGACACCGTTAGGTATTTTTACGCTTTTTACTTCACTCAGATTAAAAGCCCAACTTAAAATAAATTTCGTATCAGTGTGAATGGAAACGGAATCAATTTTTCGAGAAACAACGCCGGCAAAAGCTAAATAGGGATTTTCTACACTTCCTAAATAATAGCCCCCGTCTTTTTCCGTGCAATTTAGCATCATTGTAACACGTCCGTTATCCAGCCCGCCCATCGTAGCCAAACCGCTATTCCCGATATACTCTATTTCATTTGGAAGCACTACCTCCTTTAATTCCAATCCATAGCCGTTAAACGCACCGTCGCAAATCTTTTTCACTTGATTAGGAATTGTAAAGGAATTTCCATTTTTGCCATTAGGATACCGAATCAAAGATTTACCGTCCTTGCTATATAAAACGCCGTCAATCGATTGAAAATACTCATTATCGCTTGCCACCTTAATTTCTTCAAGATTGGGACAGTTATGAAACGCCCGACTGTCAATACTTGTAATATTTGCAGAAATACTCACGCTCTTTAACAACTCGTTATCCATAAACT
>JAFTKT010000085.1 GCA_017453145.1 Clostridia bacterium | reverse complement strand
TTCCTGCGAACATAGCGACAATCAAAATGAGCGCCAAAAGATAGTTCATTGTCGCGCCCGCAAGCAGAACTAATATACGTTTCCAAGCGGGTTGGTCGTTGAACCGCTCGCCTTTCGGCTCGGGGTATTCGTCCTCTTGTTCCGCGCTCGGCTCGGCGTCCGTTTTTTCGTCCGTTTTGGCGTTCGTCTCTACCCTGCCCGTGCCTTGTTGCATTTCTGCAAACGGAATTTGGGTTTCGCCCGTCGGCGTTTGTTCGGAGTTTTCCCCATCCGTTTCGTCGTCTTCGTCCTCGCCGTCGAACGCGCAATAGCCGCCGAGCGGCACGATACGCAGAGCGAACAACTCGCCTGTTTTTTTACTGCGTTTTTTATAGAGCGCAGGACCGAACCCAACGGAAAATTCGTTGATTTTGAAGCCGAGAACTTTGCCCACGATATAGTGTCCGAACTCGTGCACCGTTACCATTGCAAGCAAAATCCCGATAGCAAGCACCACGCCCCACAGACTGCTAATCCAGCCCGCCGCTAATAAATTCGTTTGATACGTCAATTTCTTATAACCCCTTTTTTGTAATATATTCTTTTGCGTATCGACGGGCGCAAGCGTCCGTTTCCTGTAAAATGGTATACGTATCGGCGTTCGCGCGGTCGGTTTTGTCAAGCGCGTAGGCTATCGTTTCCGCAATCTGTAAAAATCCGATTTTTTCTTCTAAAAACGCTTTCACTGCCACCTCGCCCGCGCCGTTGAGCGCGCAAGGGTAGTTATCCCCCTTTTCTATCGCCGTGAGCGCGAGGTCGTAGCACGGGAATGCTTTTCTTTCCAAAGGCAAGAAACGTATTTGACCGAGCGTTTCGAAATCAAGCGATTTCAAATCGCAAGGCAAACGCTCGGGGAAAGTCAATGCGAGCTGAATGGGCAATTCCATCGTCGGATAGCTCATTTGCGCCAAAATTCCGCCGTCGGCAAACTCTACCATAGAATGAATGATGCTTTCGGGCTGAACGATAGTTTGTATCTTTTCAAGCGGCGCGTTATACAGCCATTTCGCCTCGATTACCTCAAACCCTTTATTGAGCAGGGTCGCCGAATCAATCGTAATTTTCGCACCCATTTGCCAAGTCGGGTGTTTGAGCGCGGAGGCGGGCGTAACCGTTTGCAAACGCTCTTTCGACCAGCCGTAGAACGGACCGCCGCTCGCCGTGATAATCAGTTTGGAAAAGGGCGCGTTCGCGTTAAAATTTAGTGCCTGCCAAAGCGCGGAATGTTCGCTGTCGACGGGCATTAAACGCACACCTGCCTCCTTGATTTCGCGCATGACGAGCTCGCCGCCGCAAACGAGGGTTTCCTTGTTCGCAAGCGCAATATCTTTCTTTTGTTCAATCGCTTTGAGGGAATACTCCAAGCCCGCAAAGCCCGTTGCGGCGATAAACGCCACGTCGCCGTAGCAGACCGCCTCTTGTGCCGCCTGCTTGCCATAGACAAATCGCACGCCGTCGGGGATTTGGGCGGCGATTTTCTTGCCCTCCTCCTCGTCCACGAGTGCGGCAAATTCGGGACGGAACTCGGTTACCTGTTTCAAAAACGCCTCCGAAGAGGCGTTCGCAACAAGTGCCTGTATACGGAATTTATCCGAATGTCTTTTCACGACCGAGCATACCTGTCTGCCGATAGAGCCCGTCGAGCCGATTAGAGAAATACCTTTCATCACCACACCAAAAGTCGCAACAACGCGAATATGAGATATACCGCAACGCTCGCAAACAGCGTGCCGTCGATTCTGTCGAGTACGCCGCCGTGTCCGGGAATGATATTGCCCATATCCTTAATCCCGAGCTTACGCTTGATACAGCTTTCCACAAGGTCGCCAAACTCCGTCGCCGCCGCCGCTAAAAATCCGATAGCAAGATACACGGGCAACCAAATATGCATATTGACGTAGCCCACGCCCGTAATCGCATTATAGACAAAATAGATAACCGCCGCCGTCGCAACGCCGCCGACAAGTCCGCCGATACCGCCGATAATCGTCTTGTTTGGACTGATTTCGGGCGCTAATTTATCGGGGAATTGCTTTTTGAACATACGCCCGAAGAAGAACGCGAACACGTCGCAAACGGGCGAAACGGTGAACACGAACACAATCAAAAGGTCGGAATTGAACGCAATCTCTTGGAGCGCGGCGGGGAACTTACCTTGCGTTATTGCAACGGGGTCGGACACGTGATTGACGAGCACGAGCACCATAAGCAATAACGTGGGGTACAACGAGGAAAAGAACGCAACGCCTAAATTTTCAGGCGTCGTTTCCTCGTGCCGCAAAACGAGCAACGACAAAAGCACCGTGCCCATTGCCACGAAACATACGCTCGTTACGTGCAGACCGTAGCGGAAGTAGTATTCCGAAAGCACGCAGGCGGGAATTACGATAGCGGCGAACGCGAACACGATTACCCGCTCCGCTTTCGTCATTCTGTCTTGCATTGCACGCAAAATTTCGAACGTGCCGATAAGCGTAAACGCGTAGATGAACACGTCGAAACAAAAATCGTGAACGAAAATTTTGAGCAGGAAAAAGCCGAACAGCAACGCCGCATAGCATATTCCTGAAATTATCCGTTTTTTCATAGTAACCTTCTCCTCTTTTACGCGCCGTCAGAGCTGTTCGTCCGTTTTTCCGAACCGACGAGTGCGCGCCCCGTACCATTCGATGGCTTTTTCTAAATCGCTATCGGTGAACTCGGGGAACATTTTATCCGAAAAATATAACTCGGCATACGCCGCTTGCCACAATAAAAAGTTAGAAAGCCGCACCTCCTTGCCCGTGCGGATTATCAAATCGGGGTCGGGCTGTCCGCCCGTGTATAACAACTCCGAAAAGCTTGCCTCCGTGAGAGGCTCGCCCCGCTCGATAGCAAGGTTTGCCGCGCGCACGATTTCCGCGCGCGCGCCGTAGCACAGCGCGACGTTAATGCCTTTGCCTTCATAGTGCGACGTCTTTTGCTCCGAATCGCGCAAAATTTCCTGCACGTCGGGCGGTAACAGCGAAATATCGCCGATAATTTTAAGCCGCACGCCGCGCGCGCAAATGCGGGACATATACTGCGAGAAATGGTTGCGGATAAGGTCGAACAAACCGTTCAACTCCTCTTGCGGACGTTTAAGGTTTTCCGTCGAAAGCGCGTAGACGGTCATATACCGCACGCCCATATCGAACGCGTGTTCCATGAGCCCTATCATGCGTTCCATACCTTTTTTATGCCCGAAAGAACGGGGCATTAAACGCTTTTTCGCCCAACGCCCGTTTCCGTCCATAATCAGCGCGATATGCGCAGGGAGCTTTTTATCCTCTTCTATTATACGCCCTGCCATAGCTTAAATAGACGTGAGCTCCTTTTCTTTGTTGGAAATTACCTTTTCAAGCGTGCTCATATATCCCGAAACGGTTTTCTCAACGTCTGCCTCGCATGCGGACGCCTCGTCCTCCGACAGCTCCTTTGCCGTTTTCATTTTCTTGATGACTTCCATCGCCTCTCTGCGGTGGTTACGAATAGCGACTTTTGCGTCCTCGCCCATTTTCTTCGCTTGCTTGACAAGCTCCTTTCTTCTCTCTTCCGTCATGACGGGGAATACCAAACGAATCACTTGTCCGTCGTTGGTAGGCGTAAGCCCGATATTCGATTGTAAAATCGCCTTTTCCACCGCTTTCAAGAGGGATTTGTCCCAAAGGTTGATTTGCAAGCAACGCGCGTCGAGCGTGGATACGTTCCCAAGCTCAATCAGCTTGCTCATACCGCCGTATGCCTCGACTTCAATCTTATCTAAAATGTGCGGGTTTGCTCTGCCCGTACGGAGTGCGCCGTAGTCGCCCTCCAAAGCCTTTATCGTGTTTTCCGATTTTTCTTCAAGCTCCAACTGCATTTCTTCAATCTTTTCGTTTTCTACCATAATGATTGCTCCTTTCTATGTTTTATAATTGTTCTTGTTGTTTCTATGTTACCCGTACAATACGGAGTGCAAGCAAGTCTAACGCCGCATTGCCACGCATATACGCATTGTATTTATACTTTAATAATCGTACCCAGCTTTTCGCCGCATACCGCGCGCACGATTGCATTCGGCTCGTTCAGTCCGAACGCGAGGGTCGGCACGTCGTTTTCCATGCACATGGTCGCCGCCGTGAAATCGATTACCTTTAAGCCTTGATTGAGAATGTCGGCATAGCGCAGGGATTCGTATTTTTTCGCAAACGGGTTGGTTTTGGGGTCGGAATCGTAAATCCCGTCCACGTTCTTTGCCATAAGCAGAATATCGGCGGAAATTTCACAGGCGCGGAGTGCCGCCGCCGTGTCCGTCGAGCAATAGGGATTGCCCGTGCCGCATGCGAAAATGACGATTCTGCCCATTTCAAAATGACGGAGTGCCTTGCGCAGAATAAACGGCTCGGCAAGCGATACCATATCCAGCGCCGTTTGGACGCGTACCGCCACGCCGCGCTGTTCGATAGCGTCCATCATCGCAAGCGAGTTCATAACGGTTGCCAGCATACCCATATGGTCCGCCGTCGTGCGGTCCATGTTCGTGCCCTGTCTGCCGCGCCAGAAATTGCCGCCGCCGATGACTAGACCGACTTGCACGCCCATTTTGTGTAATTCGACGATTTGCTCCACGACGGGGGCGATTACCTCGTGATTAAGCCCAAACCGTTCTTCGCCCGCAAGCGCCTCGCCCGAAAGCTTTAACAATACTCTTTTGTAGACAGGTTGCATTTTCCGTTTCTCCTTATATCTCGGCATACGCGCCGTTTTTTCCATTATACCACATTTCGAAAAAGAAAGCTATAAAAAAGCAGAGAAAATTAGATGAAAAATAAAATTTTTTCCAAATCGTGAAAAAACGCCCTAAAAGGGCGTTGATTAGCCGAGCAGAACGTCGAAAACGAGCATTAAACAAAACCCAAAAAGCAGGGCATAGGTCGCGCCTCGCTCACTGCCGTGCGCGTGCGTTTCCGGTATCATTTCGTCGCTGATGACGTAGAGCATCGTTCCGCCCGCAAACGCGAGCGCGAACGGTAAAATCACGGACGCGACGCTGACGGCGAAATACCCGACAAACGTGCCGAACACCTCGACAAGTCCCGTGAGCGCCGCGTATAAAAACGTCTTTTTCGGTTTAATCCCTGCCGCGAGCATGGGCGCGATAATCACCATGCCTTCGGGAATGTTTTGGAGCGCAATACCGCCCGCAATCAAAAACGCCTCTGCGTTATTGCCCGTGCCAAACCCTACGCCTGCCGCAATCCCTTCGGGCAGGTTGTGAATGGCGATTGCCAAAACGAATAGCAAAATCTTGTTCACTCGCTCGCTTTGCGGGTGCGTTTCCTCGACCCCGCCCGAAAGCTTGTGCAGGTGCGGCACGAGCTTATCCGTTAAATTCAAACACACCGCGCCCACTAAAATCCCCGCAACCGTAACGGGCAAACCGAATTTCCCGCCGTGTTCAATCGCGGGCAACACCAAGCCCAAAACCGCCGCCGCGAGCATAATCCCCGCCGCAAACGCAAGCACAATATCGCTGAATTTATGCGAGATGTTTTTGAACGCAAAGCCTATCACTGCGCCTATTACCGTCGCCCCGCCCACGCCGAGCGCCGTAAGTATCACGATTTCCATACGCCTTTTCCCTATAAAAGGCAGGTTCAACGCATACCTGCCTTTGTGTTTTTTATTTTTTGTTGTCCGTTTCGGGTTGTATTTTCGCTTTGAGGTGCGGGAACTTTTCACACAACAATTCCCACAACACGTCCGCCGTTTTTTCACTGCCGTAGAGCGATTTGACCGAGCGGGCGTTGGCTTGGAGCTGTAAAAGCTCCGTCGGGTCTTGTATCCAAGCACGTAATTTTTCGACTACTTCTTTCGCATCGAATATCTTCAAGCAGTTCTTCACGTCTTTGAGATAGTATTCGGCGTTGTCGCGCTCCATTGTCGTCGCGTATTTGGTTACAATCGCCGCGTTTTCAAAGAAGGTCGCCTCCGCAATCGACGACGCGCCGCTCTTGCCCAGCCATACGTCCGACGCCGCCAAATATTCAAGCGTTCTTTCGCAAAAGCCCTCAATGACGAGCGATACGTTCTCGCTTTGCGGTTTTATATCTTTCAAATATTCATAGAGTTTTTCGTTCTTGCCGCAAATGGCAACCGCCGTAATCGGTAAATCCGTCTGTGCGAGCAGCTCGACGATTTGTTTCATTCTGCCCAAGCCGTAGCCGCCCTCGAACATGACGATTGTGAGTTTGTTTTCGTCCAAGCCTAATCTGCGGCGCGCCTCTTTTTTATCCGTCGGGACTTCGAACGCCTCTTTGCGAATCGCGAACGGCACGATACGAAGATTGTCTTTATTGAAACGCTTTTTATGTTTTCTAATCGCGTCGTTATAGCCGCGCTGCGTCGATACGAGCGTTAAATCGTTGGGATAACGGCACAGCGGAATAATTTGCACGTCGGGCACGTAGCTCACGTTAATCGGTTTATTCGCAATCCGCTGTGCATAGTAGACGGTCGACCAATGGGTGCTCAACACAAGGTCGGGCGCAAGCTCTTCCATATGCCTATACGCCGCCTCGCCCGCGCCGCGAACGTAGAGCTCCATAATCACTTTGGACAGGATTTTCGGACCGAATACGTCCATCATAAACATATTCAAATAGCCGTATAAATGGTTCTTATTGTATTTGCGCACCTCGTTGCACATATTGCGCTCCAAGCGCATAAGCGGTTCTTCGTTCGTTTCGTTGTAAAAGCGGGAACGCACTACTTCGCAATACGCGCCGTATTTTTTCTCGAATGCGTCGGCGATTGAGCGTTCGGGCATTATGTGCCCCATGCCCGCCTCTACGAACGGGAATACCACGCGCGGCTTGTAATCTTCCGTAATCATAATGTTACTCCTTTGCGCAAGCAGTTTTTGTTTTTCCCTGTCCTTGCGGACAAGCTCTGCCTCTACGCTGACTAATATCGCTAAATATAAGAACGTGAATTGCGCTTTATAAAATATCGTATCGAGCATGGAAATGCCGAAGAACGCAATCACCGCAAACAAGAGAAACACTCTCTTGAATTCGAATTTTTTGAACAGCGAACGTCCCACCGTCCATAAATGGAAACAGCCTGCCGCAAGTCCCACCAAGCCGCTACTGCCCAGCGTTTGGAACAAGAGATTGTGCGCGAGCTCGGAAAAAATTCTGAACACGCCGTTGCCGTTGGAAAACTCGGGGTCAAGGTCGACTGCAAAACCGCCGCCAAAGACGGGGTCGCGCAGGAAGTATTTCCAAAAATTTCCCCAAATTTCAAAACGTCCGCTCGTAACGTCGCCCTCGCCCTTTTTGATGAAGAAATCGAAGAAGAACGCAAACGAGTTGGTCGCGCCGAGCAAAATCATGAGCGCGCCCAAGCCAATCATGACCCAAAAGATGGTCAAAATGACGCGGAAACGCATTTCCTTGTCGCGGATACCCACGAACATACCGATAACCAGCACAAGCCCCGCAAAAATCATTGCAGAGCGGCAAAGCGTGAAGAAAATTCCAACGCTCGCCAATACCAGCGCCGCAATCCAAATCCATTTATGCTTGGGCGTGCGCGCAATCCGATAGAAACACGCGGGCATAGTAATCGCAAGATACGAGCCGAAGTCGTTGCTCATGCCCCAGCCGCAGACCATATACCCTTTCCAGCCGCCGCTCAAAATTAGGAAACCGTAGAAACGGGTGGCGTAGATATAAATGAGCAGCGCCATGATATAGAACATGACCGTCAGCATGATGTCGGCTATTTTGCTGAGCGTGAATTTCTCAAAATCAAGCGTCGTGGAAAAGAATAAGTATACGCCGAAAAAGGTTGCCGCTTGGATTGCCGCAAACGCAAGGTCGGTTAATTGCCAACTACGCGAAAACGTGCCCGAAAGCAGGAACGACGCGCACAAAACGCCCAAGCCCACAAGCAAGCCGTTTTTAGAAAACGCACGTTTCAACTCGCCCCACGCCGCCACGCGTACCGTCGCCGCCGTCAGGACGAGCGTACCTCCGACAGCCGCCGTGAGAATAAAAAACCACGAGGAATAATAAGTCGACGCCGCGTTGACGACAAATTTACATTTATCGATTACTTCATATCCCGACGCCGTTCTCCAAGGACTATTTTGGGTAGACACGCAAAACACCGCCATACATAAAATAGGCACGGCGGCGTTCGTATCGTCGCAGAAAAGACAGATAAAAATAAACGTCAGGGCAAGTCCGACAAAGCCGACAATATCAAGCCCGAACGCCTGCGTGATAAAGATATAACACGCGAGCGTGAGCAAAAACCAGCGGCTTTGTAAAAATGTTTCCGCTTTTTGTATAACACTATGCGATTGTTTGAACGCCGCGACGCGGGCTTTGAACCCTCCCGCGACCGCTTTGCCTTGCTCTGCCATAGCAACCTCTTTTTTGTGTACTATATTTTATAAAATTCTTTATACCACTCGGCAAATTTACGCAAGCCTACTTGCAAGGGCGTTGCGGGCTTAAAGCCGAAATCCCGTTCGAGCGGCGACGTATCCGCATACGTAATCGGCACGTCCCCTGCCTGCATAGGCACGAGTTTTTTATGCGCCTCGAAATCGTAGTCCTGCGGCAATACTCCCGCGCGCACGAGTTCTTTCTGTAAAATATCCACGAAATCAAGCAAATTTTCAGGGCTGCTGTTGCCTATATTATACACGCGGTAGGGAGGGAGCGGCAAGCCGTCCTCGCCGTTCTCCTTTTCAGGCGCGCATTCCATCACGCGTTTGACGCCCTCGACAATATCGTCTACGAACGTAAAATCCCGTTTACAATTCCCGTAGTTGAAAATTTCAATCGTCTGCCCTTTGATGAGCTTGTTTGTGAACCCGAAATACGCCATGTCCGGTCTACCCGCAGGCCCGTACACGGTGAAAAAGCGCAAGCCTGTCGAAGGGATATTATAAAGCTTGGAATAGGCGTGCGCCATAAGCTCGTTAGATTTTTTCGTTGCCGCGTATAAAGATACGGGGTTATCCACCTTGTCGTCCGTTGAATAGGGTATCTTCTTATTCGAGCCGTACACGGACGAGCTGGACGCATACACCAAATGCTCGACGGGATAATTTCTGCACGCCTCCAAGATATTGTAGAACCCGACGAGGTTGGATTCGATATACGCGCTCGGATTGGTAATGGAATACCGCACGCCCGCTTGCGCGGCTAAATTGACGACGAGCGCAGGCTGATACTTCGCAAACAGCCCGTCGATAAGCTCTTTGTCGGCGATATTGCCTTTAACAAACGTCCATTCGCCTGATTTTTGCGCGTTTTCGATTTCCTGCAAACGGTATTCCTTGATGGACACGTCGTAGTAATCGTTCATATTGTCCACGCCCACGACGTGAATATTTTCAAAGCCCTTAAACAGCGCGAGGACGAGGTTACTGCCGATAAACCCCGCCGCGCCCGTAACGAGCACCGTTTTGCCGTTTAATTTGACGTTTTTATTTAACATATCCCTTTATATTTCTCTTGCACCTTTTGATAGCTTTCCAAGTTGCCTATGTCGTAGCGGCGACCAGGCATTTCCATAGCGTGCACCGCCGTTTGCGTGCAAAGCCATGCGATATAACTGCCGGGCGCGTCCGTGCCACAACCCGCTTTGATGCCCGCTTCCACAAGCCGCGCGTCTGCTTTCGTGTAGTAATAGAACGGAGGGCAAGCCCAGTTTGATTTGGGCGTTTGCGGCTTTTCTTCCATGCCCGTAATTTTATCCGTTTCGTCTACCGTTACCACACCGCTCTTTTGCAATTTCTTCACGTCGGGCTCATAATACCGCATAATACAAGACGTGTTTTTGGCTTTCGCGTAGTCGATAAATTTCGTAAGCGAAAAGTCGAGCACGTTGTCGCCCGCAATCACGAGCATGTCGCTATCCAGCTTACACTTTTCAATGGCAAAGAGTACGTCCTTGACTGCCCCCAGCCGCGTTTCGTTCGTGGATGTGCCGTCGTCTACGATTGCAACTTTTTGGTTTTTCGTCGCCGCCCATTTCTCAAAATGTTCGGCAAATTTATGGTTGGAGATGACGATATATTCGTCCACCTGCCCGCTTTTGTCAATGTCGTCCACAAGCCAATCGAGAATGGTTTTTTCGCCCACTTTCAAAAGCGGTTTGGGGAAATTTTCCGTCAGGGGATAAAGTCTTGTGGCGTAGCCCGCCGCTAAAATTAAGCATTTCATAACTGTACTCCGTCCGCGCTTTGACAAATATGCGCGGAATATTTTCCTTGCAGGAGCGGGAATTCTTTCAGGTATTCCCTTTCGACCTGTTCTTTGATTTTTTCTTCAAACGCGGGGTCAATCAATGCCATGCAACAGCCCTTAAAGCCCGCGCCGGAAAACCTGCCGCCGTAAATCCCGTCCGTGCGTTTCATAATCTCATACAGGGTTTTGAGTTCAGGCGAGCCCGTTTCCCAATTATTTATCGACGACGCGCCGCTTTCAAAGCAAAGCTTGCCAAACGTTTCTATATCCCCTCTTCGCCAAGCCTCCGCGCCTGCCTCTACCCGCGCAAATTCCGTGTAGAAATGCTCCGCGCGCTTGCGCCAATTTTCAGGCAGTTTGTCCTTATACTGTAAATACGTTGCATACGGCACTTCCCGAAGATGCGTTTCACGGAATTTGCCGTATTCCATGCCGCTATACGCTTTGAGCGCATACGCCGCGCTACGGCACTCGTCCACGCGCATATTGAACTTGCTGCCCGCAAGCGTACGCTCCACGCCCGAAAAGAAAATCGCGATTTTATAAGGTTTCATTTGCGGGTGCGTGGGAATGAGCTCGTAGGAATCGTCTTTGGTGTCGAGATACAGCAAATGGTTTTTCTTGGAATAGACCTCGCAGGACTGGTCGAGCTTACCGCAGGACACGCCCACGTAGTTATTCTCCGCCGACATTGCCGTGAAAATAATTTCCGAACGGGAAAGCTGAATCCCGTTTACCTTGCAAAGGGCGGCGAGGAACGCGATAATCACGGACGCCGACGAGGAAAGCCCGCCAATCGGAAGACTACCTTCTATCACGCCGCAAAGTCCCACGCGCAAGGGATATTTTTGCGAAAGCATAAGCGTTGCGCCGCGCAAATAGTCCGCCCAATCGCCCTGTTTTTCTTTGGGTACGGCGGCAACGTGCCATTGCGCGCGTTTTTCGAACTGCAAGGATGCGAGCTCCACAACGCCGTTTTGCTTGGGCGAATACGCGATGTGGATACCGTGTTCAATCGCAAGGCCCGTTACTTTTCCGTATTGAT
>JAFTKT010000084.1 GCA_017453145.1 Clostridia bacterium | reverse complement strand
TATACATATAACACTCCTCCCGTCAAAGCAATTAGCAATCCGTGTGATATTCACACTGCAAGGGAATGCTTGCACGGATTTGTTGATAATATTGTTCGAAACCGTCATTATCCGACTCGGAATGTGTGAGCGAGATAACCGACAAGCCCTGTTCGAGGGCTAGCGCAATCACGTGGTGCTTGAAATCAGACGACACAATCACGTCCGCGCCTTGCTCTGCGGCAAATTGAACCGCCGCCTCGTCCGCGCCCGCACCGCAAAAGCTCGCGACGCGCTTGACAGTTGTTTTCTTTTCATAACTTTCTATCCGCTTGGTAGAAAAGACTTTTTTCATATTCTCGGCGAGCATGGAAACCGCCGTCGCAGGCACGTCATACGCCCTGCCGTAGCCGCCCTGTGAAAGGGGGTGCATAACGGCAAGATTTTCCAACGAACGCATACCTGCCCCCGCCGAACGGCAAATCCCTTGCGCCAAGCACTCGTCAATGCCGCAGGGAGCACAATCCAAATTGAGGTGCATGGAAATCACGGAAATCCCGTTCCTTAATGCCCTGACGAGCTTTTCTCCGAGCGGCTCGAACGCGCCCGCTTGAATTGCCCCGATTTTTCCGTAAATCGCAGGGTGATGCGTGATGATAAGGTTCGCCTTTTTTGCTATCGCCGCGTCGATTGCGGCAAACGACAAATCCAACGAACATACAACGCCCGTAATCTCCTCGCCCGCATCCACTAAAACGCCGCTGTTATCGTATGCGCCGAATTTCTCGCAGTATTCGTCCGAAAGCGCTTTGGGCGCAAGCCCGTCCGCAATTTTGTAAATTTCACAAAGTTTCATTCTCCAAGCGCCTCCCGCAACCTTTTTTTACGTTCCAACAGCTCCGCCTTGCTCTCTTCTTGCAAGGTTGGCGAAGAAAGGTATTTTTCAATCCCCGAAAGCTGTTTTTCCAAGCGTTTCACGAACGCTTTCGGGCGCAACCGCAAATTCTCCCTGCCAAACTCGTATTCGAGCGGCGCATACGCCTCCGTCCGATGCGTTTCGTCCGCTTTGCCGCCTACGATAACGTCGTAGAATTTCCCCTCTTCAAAAGTAAAATCCCGTTCAATATACCCGCCGTTTTGCAGGATATATCTGCGCAACAATTCGCTGTCGTGCATAGGCTGAAACACAAACCGCTTGGGCAAAAACCCGAACCGCTTATCCGAAAGAATTTTAACGGTTTCGCCGCCGCCCATGCCCGCGATTAACACCTGTTCCGTGTCCTTGTCCACGCCGAAAAACCCGTCGCCGAGCACGCCTTTGGCTTTTCCCGCCGCCACAAACGCCGCGAGCAGTTTTTCCGCCTTTTGCAAACTCCCTTTGCTCACGTCGGAAAACACCGCGTGTTCGCAGAGCCCGTTTTTAAGCATATATTCCGTGCAATACCCGTGGTCGCAGCCCACGTCCGCAAACGTCTTACAGGGCACGAGCAACGAGCAAAGCAGGTCAATGCGTTTCCCGCCGCCCATTATTCCAGAAAATCTTTCAGGCGTTTACTGCGCGACGGGTGGCGGAGTTTTCGGAGTGCCTTTGCCTCGATTTGACGAATACGCTCACGCGTTACGTTAAACTCCTTGCCGACTTCTTCCAAAGTACGGGGTTTGCCGTCGTCGATACCGTAGCGCAAGCGGAGCACCTTTTCCTCGCGTGGTGTCAGCGTATCGAGTACGCCGAGCAGCTGTTCTTTCAACATATTCGAGGCAACGGAATCGCTCGGTGTAATCGTCTTTTCGTCCTCGATAAAATCGCCCAAATGGCTATCCTCTTCCTCGCCTATCGGCGTTTCGAGGGAAACGGGGTCTTGCGCAATTTTTTGAATTTCGACGACGCGCTCCTCGCTCACGCCCATTTTCTCTGCAATCTCCGTCGGCGTAGGCTCTCTGCCGAACTCTTGCAGGAGCAGTCTTTGCACGCGCGTGAGCTTGTTAATCGTTTCCACCATATGCACGGGAATACGGATTGTTCTCGCTTGGTCTGCGATTGCGCGCGTAATCGATTGCCGAATCCACCACGTGGCGTAGGTCGAGAACTTAAAGCCCTTTTGATAATCGAATTTTTCAACGGCTTTCATCAAGCCCAAATTTCCCTCTTGGATAAGGTCGAGGAAAAGCATACCCCGTCCGACGTAGCGTTTTGCGATAGACACGACAAGACGCAGGTTCGCCTCTGACAGCCGCCGCCGCGCCGCCTCGTCGTCCTCTTGCATACGCCGTGCCAAATCAACTTCCTCGTCGGGAGAAAGAAGGGGCACTCTGCCTATGTCTTTGAGATACATTTTCACGGGGTCGTCAAGCCCTATGTCCGCGAGCGCCTGTTCGAACAGTTCGCGGTCGCGTTGGTCCTCGTCTACGATTTGTATGCCGTTCTCGCCGAGATACTTATACACGTAGTCGATTTGGTTGGGGCTAGTGTCGTGCTTTTCCATCAAATCGCAGAGCGCGTTGGTGGAAATACTCCCCTTTTTGCCGTAGCTTGCAATAATCCCCTCTAAAATTTCGTTGAGCTGTTGTTCGGATATATTCACCCTTTTATCCTCCGTTTATAAAGACGGTTTTCACCGTTTTTTATTTTCTTAACCGATTGCTTTTTTGCACGCAATCTAATATTTGTCTTTGCAAAGCCTTGCGTTTTTCAAGGTCGGTTTCCGCCGCAAACGCTTCGTTAAGCTCAGCAATCCTCCGCTCCAACGCTTCCCGTTCAAGCGTTTTCACGCTATCTCGGAAGAACCGTTCCGCCGTTTCGCCCGTGAGTTTATCCTCCCAGTTCAAATCGAAAATCGCGCCGAGCTCGGGGTCGTCCTCGTCCAAAATTT
Organism: Clostridia bacterium; assembly: GCA_017453145.1. Taxonomy (GTDB): domain Bacteria; phylum Bacillota; class Clostridia; order Christensenellales; family Borkfalkiaceae; genus Scatosoma. Next base: position 8,428 of record JAFTKT010000084.1, on the reverse strand, counting down.
CGAACAGCTCGCTCGCCCGCATATTCTCGCCCGCGTTTTCCCTGTCCGCGATAAATTTCGCAATTTCTTTATGCGACGAATCGGAAAGCGCCAACCCCTGCACGTCGTAGCCCTTTGCATACGTCGCGGAGAACAGCTTTGCCGCCAAGATAAACCGCACCGCCTTCACCCGCTTGTCCGTACCCGACGCCGTTTCGACAATCCGCGTTTGCTCCATTGTCTGCGGCTTGATTTCCTCCGCCTGCGACGCGTTCTTTTTCGCGTTTTGCAAATCCCGTTCCAGCGCGTGATAAGAAATCCCCGTTTGGTCGCGTAGCTTTTTCAAAAGTTCCTCTTTCACGCTCTCGCTCTCCGCTTCTGCGACGACTTGGAGCGCCTCTGCCACAAACCTACGCTTTTCCTCCGAGCGGGATAAATCGTATTTCCGTTGCACGGCGTGAAGCTTATAATCAATGAGCGGCATCGCCGCGTCCAAGCACTTCTGATACGCCGCCGCGCCCTGCTTTGCCACGTCGTCGGGGTCAAGCCCTTCGGGCATAGGCACAACGCGCACGTTCAGCTGTTCGTCTTTGAGAATTTCCAAGCCGCGTAAATCGGCTTTCTGTCCCGCGAAATCCCCATCGTAACTAATCAAGACGTTGTTGGAATACCGTTTGACAAGCCGCGCCTGTTCTTTGGTTAGCGAAGTACCCATAGACGCCACGACGTTTTCGAACCCCGCTTGGTAGAGGGAAATGGTGTCCATATACCCCTCGACGATAATCACGTCTTTAATCGGTTGCTTGCGTTTGAGTTTCTTCAAGAGATTGATATTGTACAAAGTCTTGCTCTTGTTGAACAGCAACGTTTCTTTGGTGTTTTTATACTTCGCGAAATCGGACTTTTCCAGCAACCTGCCGCCGAACGCGACCACCTCGTCAAAGGCGTTGATAATGGGGAAGATAAGCCGCCCTGCCTGCGAGTCTACGAGCTTGCCCGTTTTCGTTTCCGTAAGCGCGCCCGAATCGAGCAAGTTTTGCCGCGAATACTTTTTCCCCGCGAGATAATCGGGCAAGGAAAAGAAATCGAGCGACGCGCCGATACCGAATTTTTTCACGGTCGTCGGAGTCATTTTACGGTTTTGAATATACTGCAAATGCACTTCCGCGCGTTTATCGCCGCTATATAAATTCGAGAGATAGAATCGTGCGCAATCGAGCATAATCGCCGCCATTTCGTCCCGCTTTTTTTTGAGCTCCACCGACTTTTCGGTATCGAAGTTGTTTTCGGGGACGGGCATTTTCGCCCGCGCCGCTAAAATGCGCACCGCGCCCATAAAATCGGTCGATTCAATCTCTTGGACGAACTTAACGACGTCGCCGGAAACGCCGCAACCGAAACAATGATAAAACTGCTCCGCTTGGTTGACGGCAAACGACGGCGTACGCTCGTGATGAAACGGACAGCAAGCCCAATGCGTGTTGCCCTTTTTATCGAGCGAAACGTAGCCGCTGACAACTTCGATTATATCGTTTTTCTGTTTGAGCTCCTGCATAAAGCGGGGGTCAAACCCTCTGCCGCCACTCACGACTGTGCGCCTCCTATCGAAAAGGTTGTGGGAATAAATATGTTTTCAAACACACCGATAGCGTATCGGTCGGTCATACCCGATAAGTAATCGCAGACAACGCGCTCTTTTCCGTCCTCTTCCAAGAACCGCAAATACCGCGCAGGGAGCTTGTCTACGTGTTTTGTGAAATAGGCAAACATTTGCGTAAGCATACGCTCCGAACGTTCCTGAATGGACTTGTTCGCAAGCTCGTATACTCTTTGGAACATAAACGCGCGAAGCTCGTTAGTCGCTTTCATCACCTCGTCCGACATTTTCACAAACGGTTGATGCAGAGAGGTGTTATACACGTCGGTTATCGCGGTATTGATGCGCGTTTTCGTTTCATGACCGAGCACCTGCACGGCGTGCTTAGGCAAATCGCTTTCCTGTAAAATCCCCGCACGGATAGCGTCCTCAATGTCGTGATTGATATACGCGATTCTGTCGGCAAGCGACACCGCCTGTCCTTCGAGGGTCTTGGGCTTGCCCGAGCTCTTATGCTCCAAAATCCCGTCGCGCACTTCAAAGGTCAAATTCAAACCCCGCCCGTCCTTTTCCAAACGGTCTACCACGCGCAAGGACTGCTCGTTATGAAAAAATCCGTTCTCCGACAGCCCCGCAAGCACTCTCTCGCCCACGTGCCCAAACGGCGTATGCCCCAAATCGTGCCCGAGCGCAATCGCCTCCGCCAAATCCTCGTTCAAACCGAGCGAGCGGGCAATTGAACGCGCAATCTGCGACACGTCGAGCGTGTGCGTAAGCCTCGTTACGTAGTGGTCGCCTTCGGGCGCAAAAAACACCTGCGTTTTATTTTTCAAACGCTTGAAAGAATTGCTATAAATAATGCGGTCCCTGTCGCGTTGAAAATCGGTGCGGAAATCGCAACGTTTTTCTTCCCGTAATCTGCCCTTTGTTTCCGCTGATTTTTGCGCAAACGGCGAGAAAAACAATTCTTCTCTCGCGCAGACGCGCTCACGCACACAAGCAAACCGTTCTTCCATAGCCTTTCCTCCTTTTAAGTATTATTCGACGAAACCTCGCCGAAATCCTCTTTTTTAGTAAAAATATTTTCATTTTTTTCGAAAAAACGCGCCATTTAATCCCTTTTCACGTCCTTATACTCCAAATTCCACGTCCTTATCCCAAAATAGCGCGACAAGTTTTTTCACAGAAAAATGCGCAAATCCTCGCAAGCCTGCGAGGATTACAAATGATTAAACGAGTTTTCTGCCCATGAGCACGCCCATAACCGACGCCATCATCAGCCCGCGCGTCCAGCCGCTCGAATCGCCCAAACAATGCAAGCCTTTGACGTTGGTATTCAGCTCCCTGTCCATTTTAATGCGGTTGGAATAAAATTTAAGTTCAGGCGAATAGAGCAAAGTTTCCGCCGCCGCAAAGCCCGGCACCACTTTATCGACCGCACCGATAAAATTGATAATATTTATCATCGTGCGATAGGGCATTGCCGCCGTTATATCCCCTGCCACCGCGTCCTTTAAGGTAGGACGCACGTTCGAACGGGAAAGCTCCTCCTGCCAAGTACGTTTACCGCTTAAAATATCGCCGTAGCGTTGGACGAGGATATGCCCCACGCCGAGCATATTCGTCAGCTCGCCTATCTTTTGTGCATAGGCAATCGGTTGATTAAACGGATAGGAGAAATTATGCGAGCAAAGTATCGACAAATTCGTATTTTCCGTTTTCAAATCCTTGTAGCTGTGCCCGTTGACGACGGCAAGGTCGTTGTCGTAATTTTCTTGGGACACGAACCCGCCGGGATTTTGGCAAAAGGTGCGCACCTTGTTCTTAAACGGCAACGGATACCCCACGAGCTTGGACTCGTATAGCGCGCTGTTCACCGTTTCCATAACTTCGTTTCGAACCTCTACCCGAACGCCTATGTCGACGGTACTCGCCGCATGCTCGACGCCGTATTTTTCGCACGTCTTTTCCAGCCAGTCCGCGCCGCGCCTGCCCGTCGCGATTACCGTTTCGGCGGCAAACACCTCTTGCGATAAGCTCCCGTCCGCTTTCGTGATATACACGCCCTTACATTCGCCGTTTTCCACGAGCGGATAATTGCATTCCCACCCGAACAGCATTTCCACGCCGTTTTCTTGCAGATAATTCTGAATGGCAAGATAAATCTTTTGCGCTCGCTCCGTGCCCATATGCCGAATAGGACAATCGACGAGCTTTAATCCCGCGCCGATGGCGCGCCTACGGATTTCCTTGACTGCCGCGCAATTGCCGATGCCCTCGATTTTCTCGTCCGCACCGAACTCTAAATAAATACTATCGGCGTAGTGGATTGTTTCCTGCACCAAATCGTCGCCGACAAGCTGCGGCAAATCCCCGCCCACTTCGCTGGATAGCGACAGCTTTCCGTCCGAGAACGCACCCGCCCCCGAAAAGCCCGTCGTGATATGACAATACGGCTTGCAGTTCACGCACTTTTGCGTTTTGTGCTTGGGACAACGCCGATTTTCCACCGACTGCCCCTTCTCTATGAGTACGATTTTCTTCTTACTGCCCTTGCGGAGCATTTCCAGCGCGGTAAATATTCCCGCAGGTCCTGCGCCGACAATCACGACGTCTGCTTTCATTGTTTTATATCCTCCAACGGTTATTATATAACCGTTTTTGAATACTTTCAAACGCTGAAAAATATATTTATTTCTTCCCGCCTCCGTAAACGAGCGGTTTTTGATAAATCTCCTCGTATTTTTCTTTGCAAAGCGTAAACGCCCGTTCTTTCATTTTCTCCGCGCCTGCCTTTTCTTTTAGCGACAAATCGGGGTATACGGGCGGTAAAATATGCAGAATATGCCGTTGCAGAGGATACCCGCTCCCGTCCGTTTTTTCGGGGTCGTCGCACATTGTAATCAACGTCGGCAACACGGGCACGCCCGAACGGAACGCGAGCCTGAACGCGCCCACCTTAAACGGACGTGGCTTGCGGTAATTCCACCACATTTCCTGTTCGGGATAAACGAGCACGCTCTCTCCACGTTTGAGCAGCGTATCCACCGCCGTCGTGAAATTCATCATTGTCCGACGGTTTCGAGAAAGCGGTAACGTGTTACAATGCCGAAAGAAAAACCCGTATAACCCCTTAAAGCTCGTATAATTCCCCTCTCGAACGACCTTGTATAAATATTTTCTCGGCAGGCTTTTGCGCAGGCAATGAAACACGATATAATTATCAAACGGCGAAAAGTGATTGCAAGTAATCACCGCGCCCCGTTCGAGCGCGTGCAAATGCTCCGTACCGAACACCCCGTCGATAATCAGCTCGCCCTTTTTAATAAGCCCTAAAAAATACCTGTCGGCAATCGCGTTTGCCAGCCGCGTTTTGCACCTGCTTGAAAATTTTTCGCAAAGATAATCGACGTTTTCAGGCAACAGCTCCTTTGACGGCGGGTCGTTTTCAATCGGCTCGTCAAACCGCCCCGCCTCTTCAAACGCCTCTATCCTTTTCAGCGCCGCCAAGCGTTCGGGCGAAATCTTCGATAAATCCATACCTGCCTACCTCGTTTTGTTTATTCTTTCGATTTTTGATTGCCGTTTTCAAATAATTGTTTTTGCTTTTCGCCTCCGCCCTCGCGAGCGCAATCAGCTTTTCGCCGCTCGCCCTGTCGCGGTTTGCCTGTTCGAGCGTAAACGCCGATTTCCTCGCGCGGATTTGCTCGTAAAACGGCGTTTGTGCGGCGTATTCCCAAAAATACTCTTCATAGAGCACTCCGTCGTAGTAAAAAGGCTTTAAGGCAAGATTATAATGTGCAAGCTTGGGCTTTTTCTTGCGCTCGCCTCCGCACGGCATGGCATTCCACACGCGCGGATAATACAAAACGCGCTCCTTGCAAAGCAAATTCAAACAATCTTGGTCGGGCGCAACGGTAAACGGATACGAGCAAAGCAGCTCGCAAAACCGTTGACAAAACCCGCTTTCTCGCAACAGCCGTAAATTCAGCGTAATCACGCCCGAATTGAAATACTTTTTGGGCGAAATCCCAAGTGCCTTTTTCGTGTACTTCCGAAACGCCTTTTCTCCCGCCACCGCTTGGTCGGCTACCGCGCCCAAATAATTGTCTTTGAGCTCCTTATCGTACAGCTCGGCAATATCCGCGCACAGGACGGTATCGCAATCGAGATACACGGCTTTATCATACTGCGGAAACAGCTCGGGAATAAACAGACGGTAAAAAATGGCGGGCGTGTAATAATCCCGACAATACAGACTGTCCGCAATCCGTTCGATTTTCTCGCCCACGTCATGGAAACGCACGCGAATATTCTCCGTTTGCATTCCTTCGATTAGCTTTGCGCCTGCGCCTAACTCCCCCGCGCAAAGCACGTGAATACGGTATTCCCGTTCCTTGCTCGCGTTTGCTTTGAGCGAGGCGATTGCAACGCTCAAATAAGGCAAATAATTTTTATCCGCCGCATAAAATACGGGTACAACGTTTTCAAATTCTCTTTCCAACATAGTTTTGTTTCTCCTTTCATTGGGATTTCCGAAACGCCGTTCGCGTTAAAGTGCTACCATTCTATACTTATTTTAGGAAAAACGCAACCACTTAATCCCCTTTTTCTCTCTACTCTCCTTTTTTCGTTCTCTACTCCCCCAATCCACACTCTACTACACGAAAAAGGAACTCTACCGTGAGTAGAGTTCCTTTATTTCCCTGACGTTCAGCCGCTTATTTCCTCATATTTCCAACAAAACGGTTACAGGTCCGTCGTTGTGTTGCTGAATTTGCATATCCGCACCGAACACGCCCTTTTTGACGGTTACGCCTTGCGCTTGGAGCGCGGAAACGGCGTATTCGTAAAGCGGCTCGGCTTGCTCGGGACGCTCGGCGAGGGTAAAGCTCGGTCTGTTCCCGTGCGACGTGTCGCCGTAGAGAGTAAACTGCGAAACGAGCAGCACTTCGCCGCCCACGTCTTTGACAGACAGGTTCATTTTTCCGTTTTCGTCCTCGAACACGCGCAGGTTCGCAATTTTCCGCGCCATATAGTCCGCCTCCGATTTCGTATCACCGACCTTAATTCCTAAAAATACCGTCAAGCCGAACGGAATTTCCGATATAAGCTCTCCGTCTACCGAAAGGCTCGTCTTTTTCACTCTCTGCGCCACCGCTTTCATATGCCCACCTCTTTCCACACGACAAAACGCAGGATATAGAATCCTGCATTTTTGTCCTTTTCAAAAATCACACGAAATGCTTATACGCGGCTCATGTATTCGCCCGTTCTCGTATCAATACGGATTGTTTCACCCTCTTCGACGAACATAGGCACTTGAATGGTCGCACCCGTTTCCACTTTCGCGCTCTTCATAACGTTGGTCGCGGTGTTACCCTTCACGCCGGGCTCTGCCTCGATAACTTTGAGCTCTACGAAGTTTTCGGGTTCAACCGAGAACGCCTTGCCATAGAGGAATTTGACGGTTACCATATCGTTTTCTTTGATATATTTAAGCGCGTCCTCCACTTGGTCGAACGAAAGCATTTCTTGGTTATACTCCTCGTCCATGAACACGTAGAACTCGCCGTCGTAGTAGGAATACGTCATTTTCTTCGTTTCCACCTGCGCCGTTTCAAGCTTGGTCGTGGGGTTAAAAGTTTCGTTGGACAAAACCTGACCCGTAACGACGTTTTTCAGCGTCGTTCGAACGAACGCCGCACCCTTACCGGGTTTTACGTGTTGGAAGTCGGTTACCGTGTAAACGCCGCTCTTGTACTCAAACGTTGCGCCTTTACGAATGTCGCCTGCTAAAATTTGTGCCATAAGTTTATTCTCCTATATATTATTTATCATTTTATAATATTATCAAATTTCTATCCGTTTTCGTCATTAGGCTTTGTATATTGCCCGATTTGAGGGTAACGGTGTCCTCAATGCGAATTCCGAACTCGCCCGCCGCATACACACCCGGCTCGTCCGAGAATACCATGCCGTCGACGAGCGGCGTTTCGCCTTTGGGACTGACGCTCGGAAACTCGTGGATTTGCAACCCAATTCCGTGCCCAAGCGAATGGGTAAACAACCCGCCGTAGCCTTTTTCCGTCAAATAATTTCTCGCAATCGCGTCCACTTCCGCGCCCGTCATGCCGCTTTTTGCGGTTTCCTTGACCAGCTCGTGCGCCGCGAGCACCGCCGCATACGCTTTCTTGAACTCGGCGTTTTTGTGATTGTCGCCGAATAAAAACGTACGCGTAATATCCGAGCAATAGCCGTTTACCTTGCATCCGAAATCAATCAAAATCTCGTCGCCAAATTTGAGCTTGTCCGCACCCGTAACGTGGTGAGGCACAGCCGCATGCGCGCCGAACGCAACGATTGTGGAAAACGACGTCCCCTCCGCGCCTCTCTTGCGCATATTGTATTCAAGCAGCGCGGCAATTTCCGTTTCCGTCATTCCCTCTTTGATTTGGGGGAGCAATTCCAAAAACGCCTCTTCGGCAATCGAACAAGCACGCTCAATGTTGCCAAGCTCCCAAGCGCTTTTCACGCTCATAACCTCTGCAAACGCCTTGTCCGCATTTTCCGTTTTCACGCCCGCTTTTTCCATAGCGAGGTATTCCACGTGCGACGTCCAGTCATACGAAATCCCGACCTTTTCATAAGCGGCAAGCCTTGCCTGCACGTCGCTTTGTTTATAGAGGGTAGGCGTAACGTCCGTGCCCTGAAAGAGCTTTTCCGCCGCCTCGATATAACGTTTGTCGGTATAGAGCGTCGTGCCTGTTTTGTCCGTGATAAGACAGCCGCTTTCCGCCTCAAACCCCGCGATATAGCGGAGTAAGACTTCGGCGGAGGCGTACACCGCCT
>JAFTKT010000083.1 GCA_017453145.1 Clostridia bacterium | reverse complement strand
TTTGAACGGGAATATCGTGGTATCGTCAAACGGTGCGGAAGTGAACGTGCAATGCTCGAACAACAACACGCTGTTCAAGGATACGGCGTGGTTTGAAAAAAATCGGACGATGCCAACGGCATGGAGAGAATGAAATGGAAATTTTTTCAAGAACCGAAAGCTTAATCGGGAAATCTGCGCTCGAAAAATTGAAGAATAGCCGCGTGGCGGTGTTCGGCGTGGGCGGCGTGGGCGGCTACGCGGTCGAGGCACTTGTGCGGAGCGGTGTGGGCGCGCTCGATTTGATTGATAACGATATTGTGAGCGAATCGAATCTAAACCGCCAAATCGTTGCGCTCCATTCGACAATTGGCAAGAAAAAAACGGAGGTGGCGGCGGCGCGCGCACGGGACGTTAATCCTGAAATTAAGGTGCGAACGCACGAAGTATTTTTTCTGCCCGAAACGGCGGAAGAGTTTGATTTTTCTCGCTATGACTACGTAATCGACGCCATCGACACCGTTTCAGGGAAAATTGCCTTGATAGAAAAGGCAAAACGCGAGAACGTGCCGATAATCTCCGCTATGGGCGCGGGCAATAAGCTTGACCCGACGGCGTTTGCGGTTGACGATATTTCCAAAACAAGCGTTTGTCCGCTTGCAAGGGTAATGCGCCGAGAACTGAAAAAACGCGGGATTGACAAAGTCAAGGTCGTGTATTCCAAAGAAGAACCGCAGAAAAACGACGGGAGCGTGCCCGCGAGTATCGCGTTCGTGCCCTCCGTCGCAGGCTTGATTTTAGCAGGCGAGGTCGTCAAGGATTTAATTAAATAAAAAAAGCGCCGCTTGCGAAAAGATTTCGCAAGCGGCGCGCAGTTTTTATCTGTTTCTGATAATGAGCATAATGAATATGACCGTCGCAAGAGCGGACAAATAGCCGAAAATAAACGAACCCATAATTATATTTTCTCCTTTCGTCCCCGTGTATATACAAGTATATACGTATTTTGTCGATTTGTCAAGTAAAAACTGACCGTTATTTAACTTTTTTGATGTCGTAGGGTGTGCTTTGGTATACGAAATAGTTCAGCCAGTTGGAAAAGAGCAGGTTTGCGTGTGCGCGCCAAGACACGAGCGGCGGTTTGGTGGGGTCGTTGTCCGCAAAATAGTTTTCAGGGAGCTGAATGTTCTTGCCCTGCGACAAATCCCGTTCGTATTCGTAGTTGAGGGTGTCGGCGTCGTATTCCGAGTGTCCCGTGATGAAAATTTGCCGTCCGTTCTTGGTGGAAACGGCGTAGATGCCCGTCTTTTCGGACGACGCGAGAATTTTAAGCTCGCTGACCTTTTCTACGTCCTCGCGGAGGAAGGTCGTGTGTCTGGATTGCGGGACCATAAACTCGTCGTCGAAACCGCGAAACAAAATAGAGGATTTATGCTCCACGCGGTGGGGGTATACGCCGAAAATCTTTTCGGGAAGTAACTTTTTTTGAATTCCGAAATGATAGTAAAGCCCTGCTTGGGACGCCCAACAGATATGCATGGTGCTGTGGACGTGCGTTTTGCTCCATTCCATAATTTCACAAAGTTCTTGCCAATATTCGACCTCTTCAAACGCCATAAGCTCCACAGGCGCGCCCGTGATAATCATACCGTCGAAATTTTCTGCGCGCACATCCTCGAACGTCTTGTAAAAGGCGAGCAGGTGTTCTTCGGTAACGTTTTTCGACTGATGGGTCGCCGTGCGGATAAGCGTAGGCTCGACCTGCAAGGGGGTGTTGCCAAGTAGCCGCGCAAGCTGTGTTTCCGTTTCGATTTTTTTAGGCATTAAGTTCAAAATCAGAATGCGGAGCGGGCGTATGTCTTGCGTCATCGCGCGCGTTTCCGTCATTACGAATATATTTTCACTTGCGAGTGTTTTCGCCGCAGGTAAATCGTTGGGGATTTTAATGGGCATAGTTTCGCCTCCGTATGTGTTTTACAAGCCGCGCCGACTTACTGTCGGCGCGGCGAAAGTTTTTTCTTAAAGGGTTGCGAGCGCTTGGCTTAAATCGTCGATTAAGTCTTGATAATTTTCAAGCCCGCAGGATAAACGGATTAAATCGCCCGAAATGCCTGCCGCGAGCAGTTCTTGCTCGTTCATTTGTCTGTGTGTGGCGTTGGCGGGGTGCAAACAGCACGAGCGCGCATCCGCAACGTGCGTTTCGATAGCAATAAGTTTCAAAGCTTTCATCACCTTTTCCGCCGCCGCTCTACCGCCTTTGACGCCAAAGCTTACCACGCCGCAAGTGCCGTTCGGCAGGTATTTTTGCGCAAGGGCATAGTATTTATCCGTTTTCAAACCCGGATAGGTTACCCAAGCCACCTTTTCGTGCGTATTCAAGAACTCCGCGACCTTTTGTCCGTTAAAACAATGCCGTTCCATACGCACGTGCAAGCTTTCCAGACCTAAATTAAGATAGAACGCGCTTTGCGGGGATTGCGTCGAGCCGAAATCGCGCATAAGCTGTGCCGTCGCTTTGGTGATATACGCGCCCGCAAGTCCGAATTTCTCCGTATACGTTATCCCGTGATAGCTCTCGTCAGGCGTGCAAAGGCCGGGAAATTTATCGGCGTGCGCCGTCCAGTCGAATTTACCCGAATCGACGATACACCCACCGACGGCAACGCCGTGCCCGTCCATATATTTTGTGGTGGAGTGCGTTACAATATCCGCGCCGAACTCAAACGGACGGCAGTTGACGGGGGTTGCGAACGTGTTGTCGATAATCAGCGGCACGCCGTGCGCGTGCGCCGCGTTTGCGAATTTTTCAATATCCAAAACCGTCAAGGCAGGGTTGGCAATCGTTTCCCCGAACACTGCTTTCGTATTGGGCTTGAACGCCGCGTTCAATTCCTCCGCCGTGCAGTCGGGGTCAACGAACGTGAACTCGATGCCCATGCGTTTCATGGTAACGGCGAACAGGTTATACGTCCCGCCGTAGAGCGCGGACGAGGCAACGACGTGGTCGCCGCAGCCCGCAATATTAAACACGGAGAAAAAGGACGCCGCTTGTCCTGACGACAGGAGCATAGCCGCCGTGCCGCCTTCAAGCGCGCAAATTTTCGCCGCGACTGTGTCGCAGGTCGGGTTTTGCAGGCGTGAATAAAAATAACCGCTCGCCTCTAAATCGAAAAGCTTGCCCATGTCTTCGCTCGTGGCGTATTTGAACGTCGTGCTCTGTACAATCGGGATTTGGCGAGGCTCGCCGTTTTGCGGCGTATAGCCGCCCTGTACGCATTTGGTTTCTATTCTGCTCATAGTCGTTTCTCCTTTTTATTGCAGATATTTATTAAATAAGTATAACACAATTCCGCCTTTTTCGTCAAGTGTTTTGTGGTATAAAAGTACGCCGAACGAACAAAATAAGGGTATGAAACGAAGAATAGGCATAATTTTTACGGCGGCTTTGCTTTGCGTGAGTGCGGCGGGCTGTCAAAACGGTTGCGGGCAACCGCAAGAGGATTTTTTAAGCGACGTCGTCTACCGCGAGGATTTTCGCTCGGTGTATTCGCTTATCGGTGAGAAATTGACGCTCGATAAGGTGCGCGAGGATGCGGACGGTAAGGCGTATGCCCAAATCGACGGAAAGGAATACGAGCTGGGCATGGACTGTTTGTCGATGGCAATGGTCTATAACGCCACGCCCTGCGAGGGGTTTGCGAGCGCGGAAGCGGCGTATAACGAATGGTGGCGGTTGTTTATACAGCGTTGGAACTGTTTAGTGCCCGAAGTGCCGTTGTATTCCAACCAGTATTTCGACGTGTACAATGCGAAAATCGATAAGCTGGAAACTAACCCGTATTGGGGAGTTACGAGCGCGATTATCGGCGCGAAAATCACGGGCGCGGAGAATGCGGTGGCGCTGGGGAGCAGCACCGAGCTTTCGGGCTCGTTCCGAGATTCGTCGTTCGGTAAATCCTCGCCCGGCGCGGCGGATTTGGATATACAAAACCTCACGAGCGGATATGCGACGGTGGAAACGGATAAAACGGGTTCGCTCGTTTGGGCGGGGACGGATATTTTGACCTGGCATACCGAAACGGCAAACGCTGACGGCACGAAAACGTTCACGTTCCGTATCGCAGACGATTTGAGCTTTTCCGACGGCACAAAGATTACGGCGGAAAACTATCTCGTTTCCTTGCTTGCGGGCAGTAGCAAAGTCCTCAAAGAGGCAGGAACGAGCGGCGCGACGGGGCTTGCGCTCGTCGGCTATGAAGCGTTCCACGACTATGCGGGTGGCGATAATCCCGTGCCCTTTTCAGGGGTACGCTTGTTAGACCAGCATACTTTCTCGGTAACCGTGAAACAGGAATACGCGAACTATTACTACGCCCTCCGCTACGCCTCGTTTACGCCCGTGCCGACGGCGTTGTATTTGGGGAGCTATCACGTGAAAGACGACGGACAGGGTGCGTATATTGAGAAAGGGTATTATGAAAAGAGCACGCAAAACGGGATAGAAAGCTATCTACACGCGGCGACGGTGCGGGAGAATTTGAACGAAATTTCGGCGGAAAAATTCCCTTATTCGGGCGCGTATTACGTTGATAGCTACGACAAGAGCGCGAAAACGGCGGTGCTTAAACGCAACGAACGCTATAAAGGGGATTTGCGCGGCAAAGCCACCATTGACAAGATTTCCTACGTGAAAATCGTCAGCGAAACACAACTCGACCAGCTCAAAAAAGGGCGCGTGGACGTGCTTGCGGGGGTAACGGGCGGCGAGGAAACCAAAGCCGCGCTTGCGCTCGTGGACGGGGTGGCGTTCAAGGAAACGCACTATGACAGAGCGGGCTACGGCAAGCTCGCGTTCCGCTGCGATTTCGGCCCGACGCAGTTTTTGGAGGTGCGAAGAGCCGTCATGCACACGCTGGATAGAAACGAGTTCGCACAGACGTTTACGGGCGGCTACGGTAGTGTCGTGCACGCGCCCTACTACGCAGGTTCGGCGGCGTATCTTGCCGTCAAGGACACGTTGCGGCTCAATGAATACGCGTATAGCGTGGACAAAGCGAAAGAGGAGCTGCGTGCGGGCGGTTGGGTGTATACGGAAAAGGGCGAAAGCTACGACGAAACGAAAGGCGGCGTGCGGTATAAAAAGCTTTCGGGCTACGAGCTGTCCTATCATAATTTAGCGTTCGCGGCGACGGACGGGAAATACAAAACCGTGAAAGTGAACGGGGAATATTATATGCCGCTCGTCATCAACTGGATGGGCACACAGCCTAACCCCGTAACCGACCAGCTCATCACCGCTTGGCAAAATAATCCCAACGCAGGCGAAAAAATCGGCGCGTATATCACGTATACGTCGGGGGATATGACTTCCGCGCTCTACGGGGAATACTGTCAAATGCCTGCCTATGGGTTCACGAAAGCGAGGTTTGGGGCGGTGAACTTTGCGACGGGATTTACGAGCGCGGTCTACGACCAGTCCTTTTATTGGACGCTCGACCCGCAAATGTATGACAATTACAGCTCCAACTATTTGCGCGACGAGGCGGACTTTTTATCTAATTACGACCATGCTTAAATATTTCTTTCAACGGCTTTTGTATATGCTCGCGGTGCTTGCGCTGTTATCGCTGATTATCTATTTGGTATATAACCTTTTGCCTGTGGATAAGGCGGCGGATATGGCAATGCAGGAGATTGCGGCGAATAAAAATCTCGTCTACGCCGAGCGGTATTTGTATTGGCAACGCCGCTACGGCTTGGACGGGAGCTTGTTTACGCGTTATTTGCGTTGGCTGGGGCTCGCACCTTTTTACGACGGCTCTTTTCAGGGGCTGTTACAGGGGAATTTGGGAACGTCCGTGTCCTACGGCAAGCCCGTTGCGGAAGTAATCGTCGAACCGCTTAAAAACACGTTGCTACTCAACGCGCTCGCCACGACGCTCTCTCTTTCCATCACGCTGCCGCTCGGCGCGTTTTGCGCGAAAAAACGGGGCGGGAAACGGGATACCGCCGTGCAAATCGGCACGATTGTCGGGTATAGTATGCCGACGTTTATTATCGCCATTTTATTTATTTGGCTGTTTGCGATACGTTTAGACGTATTCCCCGTGTCGGGTACGTCGTCGGTGGGTAAGGATTACGTGGGCTTTCGCGCGTTTTTGGATAAGCTTTGGCATTTTGGGTTGCCGCTTATCGTGATGACGTTCGTATCATTAGGCGGTATGACGCGCTACGTTCGCGCGGCGATGATAGACGCTTTGCACTTGGACTGTATCCGCACGGCGCGCGCAAAAGGCTTGTCCGAACGGCTTGTCGTGCGCTCGCATGCTTGGCGTAATGCGTTGCTCCCTATCGTGCCGTTGCTCGTCGGTTGGCTCACGAGCCTGTTTTCGGGGTCGATTATGATAGAAAACGTGTTCGGGATTAACGGGCTCGGCAAGGTGTATTTCGACGCGCTCACGTCGAGCGATAACGAGGTCGCGCTCGCCATGCAGATGTTCTATATCGTGCTGGCGCTTGCGGGAAACCTGCTCGCCGATTTCGCTTATGGCATCGTAGACCCGCGCGTGCGGGTAGGAGGACGGGAATGATTAGGTGGTTAACACGTATGGTTTGGGGCAGAAAGGATTTGCCCGAGCTTGCGGCGGGGGAAGAGATTGAAAGCCCGTCAAGGCTACTTTTCAAAGCGTTTT
>JAFTKT010000082.1 GCA_017453145.1 Clostridia bacterium | reverse complement strand
TTGGGAGATTCAAGACGCGCGCTTGGGCGGTTTGCGCTCGCGGCTTTTGACCTGCCAAAAACGCTTGAACGCGTACATGCTTGGCTCGCTCGGTAAAATTGAGGAGTTGGAAGCGGAGCTTTTGCCGACAGGGGAAGTCGATACGGTGTGGCTCAATAATTACGCGCTGAACATCAGTTGGAACAATCTGTAAACAGCGTTACAAAAAACAGTACGTTTTGAATAAACAAAAGACTTGCATTGCAAGGTTTAGTTGTGCTATAATAGAAAAAACGGATGGCGCAGGAGGCGAAAAATGATTACCGAAACCGTTTTATGGATACTTGAAATCGTCGGTACGGTAGCATTTGCCGTATCGGGTGCATTCGTGGCGATTCGGGCAAAATTCGATATTTTCGGCGTGCTCGTGATTGGTTGTATCACGGCGGTCGGCGGCGGGGTTACGCGGGATATTTTAATCGGCGCGACGCCGCCTGCAATTTTTTCGAAAGGGTATATTGTGGGGATAGCCGCGCTCACTTCCCTTGCCGCGTTCACGTTCGCGTATTTTTACCATAAGAAATTCGACGAGGTGCGGGAGCGGATTGAGCAAATCAATAATATTTTCGACGCTATCGGGCTCGCGGCGTTTACCGTGATGGGCACGGAGCTCGCGTTCGCGAAAGGGTTGTCGGGGAACGTGTTTTTATCTGTAACGCTCGGAGTTTTGACGGGCGTGGGCGGGGGCTTGCTCCGCGACATTTTAACGGAAACGCCGCCGTACATATTCAAAAAGCACGTCTATGCGCTCGTTTCTATCGTAGGCGCGGCACTATATTTTGTCTTGCGTGGCTTGCTTTTGGACAGCCTTTTGCCGAGCGTGGCGGCGATTGTGCTGATTATTGCCGTGCGCATTCTTGCCACCAAATACCGTTGGAGCTTGCCGAAAATTAAATCGGAAGAACAAATAAAAATAATCGATATAACGAAGGAGAATTACCAAGATGAAGATGGACGCAATCATCAAGCCGGCGCGTGAAAAGGGCTTGGAGCTTGTTAAAAAAGAAGTGCCGAAAATCGAGTTCGGCGAGGCACTCGTGAAAATTCACTACACCGCGATTTGCGGCACGGACGTGCATATCTACGACTGGAACGATTGGGCGCAAAAAACGATTAACCCGCCCATGACAATCGGACACGAATTCGTGGGCGAAATCGTGGAAATCAAGGGGGCAACGGATAATTTCAAGGTGGGCGACATTGTGTCGGCGGAAGGGCACGTCGTTTGCGGAAAATGCCGCAACTGCCGCGCAGGCAGAAAACACCTTTGCCCCAACACGCAAGGTATCGGCGTAAACCGCGACGGTATTTTTGCCGAGTACGCGCGTATTCCCGTGTCGAATTTGTGGCTTTGCGACACGGAGGCTATCCCTGAAAAGATGTATTCGATATTCGACCCGCTCGGCAACGCCACGCACACCGCGCTGAAATTCGGCATGGTGGGCGAGGACGTATTGATTACGGGCGCAGGTCCTATCGGGATTATGGCGGCGGCGATTTGTCGGCACGTGGGCGCGAAAAACGTCGTGCTCACAGACATAAGCGATTACAGATTAGAGCTTGCGAAAAAGGTCTGTCCGTCGATTACCACGATTAACACAAAAGAGCGGCGCGTTAAGGAATTGCAAGCGGAAATCGGCATGAAAGAGGGCTTTGACGTGGGCTTGGAAATGAGCGGCAGTCCGATTGCGTTCAATGAAATGATAGACAATATGATTATGGGTGGCAAAATCGCCATGCTCGGCGTGCAGGGCAACAGCACCACAATCGATTGGAACAAGGTTATTTTCAATATGCTGACCATTCAGGGAATCTACGGCAGAGAAGTGTTCGAAACGTGGCATAAGATGACGGCAATGCTTAAATCGGGCTTGGATATTTCCAAAATTATTACCGCAGAGCTTTCCTATAAAGATTTCGAAACGGGCTTTGAAATGATGCACAGCGGAAAATCGGGCAAGGTAATCTTGGATTGGACGAAATAAAGGAGTAAAAGTATGATTGATAAAAAATATTTTCAGGACATTTTAGACGACATTAAAGCGAGTGGGCTTTGGAAAGAAGAACGCATCATCACCACGCCGCAGAGCGCGTGTATCGACACGACGAAAGCGGACGGCGTTTTGAATTTCTGCGCGAATAACTATTTAGGGCTTTCGAATAACCAAGAGCTGAAAAAAGCCGCGATGGAAAGCTATGAAAAATACGGCTATGGGCTTTCGAGCGTACGCTTTATTTGCGGAACGCAAACCATTCACAAGGAGCTTGAAAACAAGATTTCCGAGTTCTTAGGCACAGACGATACCATTTTATACAGCAGCTGTTTCGACGCGAACGGCGGCTTGTTCGAAACGATTACGACGAAAGAGGACGCGATTATTTCCGACGAGCTCAATCACGCGAGTATTATCGACGGCGTAAGACTTTCCAAAGCCACGAAATACCGTTATAAAAACAACGATATGGAGGATTTGGAGGCAAAGCTCAAAGAGGCGGACGCGAACGGTGCGAAACACAAAGTAATCGTAACCGACGGCGTGTTCTCTATGGACGGCATTATCGCCAACCTCAAAGGCGTATGCGATTTGGCGGAAAAATACGGCGCGCTCGTGGTGGTGGACGATAGCCACGCAACGGGCTTTGTCGGCGACACGGGCAGGGGAACTGCGGAATATTGCGGCGTAGAGGGCAGAGTGGATATTATCACGGGTACGTTCGGCAAGGCGCTCGGCGGTGCGAGCGGCGGCTTTACGAGCGGACGGAAAGAGATTATCGATTTGCTCCGCCAAAGAAGTAGACCGTATTTGTTCTCGAACACGGTAGCACCTGCCATTTGCGGGGCGACGCTCAAAGTGCTTGAAATGATTTCGAATAACACGAGCTTGCGCGATAAGGTTATGGAGAACGCAAAATATTTCCGTTCGGAAATGGAAAAGAACGGGTTTGACCTTGCGGGCAAGGACCACGCGATTATTCCCGTCATGCTCTACGACGCAGTTTTGAGTCAAAAGGTTGCGGAAAAGATGCTGGAAAAGGGTATCTACGTAACGGGCTTTTTCTATCCCGTCGTGCCCAAAGACAAGGCGAGAATTAGAACGCAGATGTCGGCTGGGCATTCCAAAGCGGACATTGACAAATGCGTGCAGGCGTTTGTGGAATGTAAAAAAGAGCTTGGGTTTTAAGCGAGTGCACTGAAAAATAAGCGCGGGGCGTTTTGTGAACGCCCCGCGCTATCCTTTTGACAAAACCGTTCAATCGTGGTATAATAATAAAAAGTCAAAAAGGTGGTTGTTATGGTAAACGAAAAAATGTATGCGCTCGGCAGTAAACGCTCGTCCATTCGCGAGATTTTCGAATACGCCAAAATCCGTTCAGCAGAAATCGGCGCGGAAAACGTGTTCGATTTTTCCATCGGAAACCCTTCCGTGCCCGCGCCCGAACCCGTGAACGCAACGATTGCGCGGCTCGTTCAAACAATGCCGTCCGTAGAGCTGCACGGCTACACCTCCGCACAGGGCGATAAGTCCGTCCGCGAGCAAATCGCGGCGAATTTTACCCGCCGTTTCGGTGTGCCCGTATCGGGCGACGATTTGTATATGACGTGCGGCGCGGCGGCGTCGCTGACCATTACGTTCCGCGCGCTTGCCGCTCGCCAAGACGACGAATTTATCACGTTTGCACCCTTCTTTCCCGAATACCGCGTCTTTGTCGAAAATGCAGGGGCAAAGCTCCGCGTTTTGCCCTCCGCGCCGCAAACGCTGTTGCCCGATTTCGAGGCGCTCAAAGCCGCGATTTCCAGCAAAACGCGTGGGGTGTTAATCAATTCTCCGAACAACCCGTCGGGCGTTGTCTATGACGAACATACGTTGCAAAAGCTTGCCGATATACTCACGGAAAAATCGCGCGAGTGGGGCGAGCCTATCTATTTGATTTCCGACGAGCCCTATCGCGAGCTTGTGTATGATAGCGATACGTTCGTGCCCTGTCCTATGGCGTATTATGCGGACACGGTGGTGTGCTATTCCTATTCGAAATCTCTATCCCTGCCCGGCGAGCGGGTGGGGTATATCGCGCTCAATCCCAAAGCGGCGGAGGCAAAGCGTCTGTATGCGGCAATTTGCGGCGCGGGGCGTTCGCTCGGGTTTGTGTGCGCGCCTGCGCTGTTTCAGCGTGTGGCGGCGGCGTGCGACGGCTTGACTGCCGATTTGAGCGTGTATAAAACCAACCGCGATTTGCTCTATCAGGGCTTGACGGGGCTTGGGTTTACCTGCGTAGAACCGCGCGGCGCGTTCTATTTGTTTTTGAAAACGCCTGAAAAGGATGCGGCGGCGTTCTGCGCGAACGCGAAAAAATACGAGCTATTACTCGTAAACGGCGCGGATTTCGGTTGCGAGGGTTGGGTGCGGATTGCTTATTGCGTGAAGACCGAGCGTATTGAACGGGCGTTGCCGTTGTTTGCAAAGCTTGCAAAAGATTATCATTTGACGAAATAATACGCAATCGGAGGAAAGCGTTATGGATTATAAAATTATCGATTTTCACACCCATCCGTTTATGACAAGGGACACGAACATCTGTAAACATTCCGAATATGCCGCTATGAGCGCGGAAAACACCAAGCGCGATTTGCAAAAACTCGGCGTCGTCAAAATTTGCGGTTCGGTCATTGAAAATACCGTCTATAAAGACGTAACGTTTGAGCGTATTCGCGCGCTGAACGACGAGGCACTCGCGCTCCGTGATTTGTACGGGGATTTTTACGTGCCCGGTTTCCACGTTCACCCTGCGTTCGTGAAACAATCGATTGCGGAAATCGAACGCGCGCAAAAGCTTGGCGTGAAAATTATCGGCGAGCTTGTGCCGTATATGCACGCTTGGGAAAGAGAGTATTCTTGTAAAGAATTTTCCGAAATTTTAGAGGCGGCGGCGCACTATAAGATGATTGTCAATATCCATTCAGGCGGCGAGGACGCTATGGATGAAATGGTAAAACGCCATAAAGACGTGTTGTTCGTGGCGGCGCATCCCGGCGAGGCGGCGGCTTTTTCTCGGCATTTGAAACGTATGGAAATGAGCGAAAACTACCGTTTGGATTTGTCGGGTACGGGACTTTTTCGGCACGGAATGTTGCGGCATGGTATCGACGAGTTCGGCGCGGAGCGGTTCTTGTTCGGCAGCGATTATCCGACTTGTAATCCCGCTATGTTCGTGGGCGGTGTTGCGCTTGATTTCTTGATTACCGAAGAGGAAAAACAGAAAATTCTCTATCAAAACGCTTGCGATTTGCTGGGGTTGTAAGGAGTGAAAATGAAATACGTTTTGGTAACGGGTGCATACGGCGGTATGGGCGAAAAGACGGTGCAAGAGCTGGTTCGTCGCGGCTATTTCGTGTTTGCGCTCGACAAAAAAGTGGGGGAAACGGAAGAGAACGTGATGCCCGTGCAAGCGGATATAACGGACAAGGAGAGTGTGCGTGCGGCATTCGAACGTGTGGGGCAGGTATGCGACGAATTGTTTGCTATCGTGCATTTTGCAGGCGTATATATGCTGGATTCACTCGTGGAAATGGACGAAAAGGAGTTTGAGAAAATTTTCCAAATTAATCTTTTCGGTGCGTTTTATATCAACAAGATTTTTCTGCCGCTTTTGAAAGCAGGGAGCAAAATTTTGCTCACGACAAGCGAGCTTGCGCCGCTTGACCCGTTGCCGTTTACGGGCGTTTATGCCGTTACCAAAAGCGCACTCGATAAATACGCCTATTCTCTGCGCATGGAATTGCAACTTTTGGGCATTTCGGTGTCGGTGCTCCGCGCGGGTGCGGTTGAAACGGGCATGCTCGGCGCGTCTACCGCCGCGCTCGAACGGTTTTGCGAAAAGACGTCGCTTTATCCCGTAAATGCGGAAAGGTTTCGAAAAATCGTCGGGAGTGTGGAAGCGAAAAGCGTACCGCCGCAAAAAATCGCAAAAAAAGCGGCGCACGTTTTGGGAAAAAGAGCGCCGAAATTCGTTTACGCAGTCAATCGGAATAAGCTGTTGTTATTGTTGAACGTATTGCCCAAGCGAGTACAATGCGCCGTGATTAAAAGGATATTAAAACCGAAGAAATAGGAGAAATTTTTGCGATACAAATTGACGAGTTCTTGCAAGAGATTTTAAGGCAAACTGCCGTAAAAATTACTATTTCCGGTGAAGTAGAAAGAAGTGCGAAAACGGGGAAAATTGCACGAAAAACAACTAAAAACGCCCAAAAATCGACGTTCCGTTCGACTGTTCAAAATCTCTTAAAAAACGTAAAAAAATATAGACTTCCCAATTCTTCCCAAAAAAATTTATTTAAAAACATCAAAAGTTGGAAAAAATTTAATTTTCGTCATAAAAATAGTTGGAAAAAGTTTAAAAATAGGGTATAATAAGGTTAGAAAAAAATTAAAAAGGGGGGCTAATTATGTTAAAAAGAAAAGCGGAAAAAGTATTATTAGATTGGATGGAAAGTAAAGACGCACTACTCATTACAGGCGCAAGGCAGGTGGGAAAATCTTATCTTGTTAGAGAGTTTCTGAAAGATAAATTTGACCATTTCTTAGAAATCAATCTTTATGACCATAAAGAATGGATTCCCGTCTTAGAACAAGCGAAAAATGCGGACGATTTACTTTTTCGCCTTACCGCCTTTTCCGAAGAAGATTTGTCGGAAGGCAGTACGCTAATTTTCTTTGATGAAATTCAGTATGCAAAGCATTGCGATTTGGTGACGATGGCAAAGTTCCTTGTAGAAAAGGGGAAGTATCGTTTTATTTTCTCTGGTTCTATGCTTGGGGTTGAATTAAATAACGTTGCGTCTTGGCCTACGGGATATATGCGTGAGTTTAGAATGTATCCTATGGATTTTGAAGAGTTCTTATGGGCGGTTGGCTTAAATCAATCGGTAATGGAACATTTAGAGAAATGTTTTGCAGAAAAAACACCCGTGGACGAATTTGTACACGAGCGTTTGATA
>JAFTKT010000081.1 GCA_017453145.1 Clostridia bacterium | reverse complement strand
CAACGAGGGCGACGGTGCGTTCTACGGTCCGAAAATCGATTTTCATTTGGAGGATTCCATCGGCAGAACGTGGCAATGCGGTACGATTCAGCTCGATTTCCAACTCCCGCAACGCTTTGATATGGAATACGTCGGCGAAGACGGCGGCAAGCACCGTCCGATTATGGTGCACCGCGTGGTATTCGGCTCGATTGAACGTTTTATCGGTATTTTGATTGAGCATTTCGCAGGGAAATTCCCCGTTTGGCTTGCACCCGTACAGGTTAAAATTTTGCCGATTACGGACAGACAGGTCGAATACGCGAAAACGCTTTGCGCGAAGATGAAAGAAACGGGTATCCGCGCGGAAGTGGACGACAGAAGCGAAAAAATCGGCTATAAGATTCGCGAGGCGCAAATGGATAAAGTGCCGTATATGCTCGTCGTAGGCGAGAAAGAGGCGGAGGCAGGGCTTGTTGCCGTACGTCGTAGGGATAAAGGCGATATGGGCGCGGTGAGCGCAGACGAATTTATCCAAACGGTAAAAGCGGATATTGAGGACAAAATCGTATTTTAAGAAATTTTCACAAAAACTTGGAAAAATTTATTAAAAAACGCTTGACAGAGGGTTTGGCTTTGTGGTATGATATACGGGCAAAGCAGAAGTGAACCTTCTCGCCGTGCGGTTTTGAATCGGTACGGCTCGATAATTTTCCGACCGCAGAAAAGCGGCGATGATTATGCGAAAAAAGGGTTGCTTGTGCAAGAGCAACCCTTAATTTTTTTGGAGAGGTACACGATTATCAAAGACCAGCATCAAATCAACGAGAATATCCGCGACAGAGAAGTGCGCGTGATTTCCGCCGAAGGCGAACAGCTCGGTATCATGAGCGCGTCGGCCGCGCTCCGCCTTGCAGAGGACGAAAACCTTGACCTTGTAAAGATTTCGCCCAACGCCGTGCCGCCCGTATGTAAAATTATGAACTACGGCAAATTCAAGTTCGAACAGGCAAAGCGTGAAAAGGAAAACCGTAGAAATCAGAAAATCGTAGAACTCAAAGAAATCTATTTGTCTATGACGATTGACGTCGGCGATTTGAACGTCAAAGCGAAAAAGACGATGGAAATGCTCGGCGACGGAAATAAAGTCAAAGTGTCTATCCGTATGCGCGGTCGTCAACAGGCGCACGCCTCTATGGGCATCGACGTAATGCGTCGGTTCTTCGATATGCTCGGCGGCAAAGCGGTTATGGACAAAGAACCCAAAACGGAAGGCAGAAATATTTTAATGATTCTCTCTCCCGCCAAATAAGGGACTATCAAGCGGACAAGCCCAAAAGGGCTCGTTATAAAAAGAAAAAAATTAATTCGGAGGATAAATATATGCCTAAACAGAAAACACATAGCAGCACGAAAAAGCGTTTCTGGCTTACGGGCTCTGGCAAAGTAAACAGAGCGCACGGCGGTAAAAACCACAAAGCGGAAACCAAGAACAGAAAGAGAAAGAGAAACCTGCGCCAAACCACGCTCGTTTCTGCGACCCAAGAGAGCACCGTGAAAAACATGATGCCCTACAAAGATTGAGAAAGGAGATAAACGAATATGCGTATTAAAAGAGCAGTTAACGCGGTGAAGAAGCGTAGAAAAATTTTCAAGCTTGCAAAAGGCTATTTCGGTAACAAGAGCAAATCGTATAGAATCGCAAGAGAAGCGGTTATGAAATCGCTGAACTATGCGTTTATCGGCAGAAGAAGAAGAAAGAGAGATTTCCGTCGTCTTTGGATTGCGAGAATTAACGCGGCGGCGAGAATTAACGGTATTTCTTATAGCAAATTTATGCACGGTCTTTCCGTTGCAGGTATCAACCTCAACAGAAAGGTGCTTGCCGACCTTGCGGTAAACGACGCTGCAACGTTTGCGCAGCTCGTCGAAAAAGCGAAAGCGGCGAACTAACAAGAACGAAAAGCCTTTTGTCAAAAAGGCTTTTTCATTATTTTTTCAAAGATGATTATCACCTCGAAAAACAATCCGCTCATCAAAGAAACGGCGGCGTTAAAAGACAAAAAAGCCCGTAAACAGCTCGGCTTGTTTTTGGTAGAGGGCGTTAAAATGACCCGCGAGGCATTGAAAAGCGGTCTGTCCGTCGAGCGCGTGTTCGTCGCAGAAAGCTACGAGGGCGCGGCGGATTTCCCCACCGAAAAAACCGTGCGGGTGAGCGACGACGTATTCCGTTTCCTTTCCGACGAGAAAACGCCGCAAGGCGTGCTTTGTCGCGTGGAAATCCCCAAGCGTGCGTTGCGACCGCCCCAAGCGAGCTGTCTGTTTCTCGACGGCGTGTCCGACCCTGCAAACGTCGGTGCGATTATTCGAACGGCAAACGCGGCAGGCTACGGCGAAATCTACCTGACGCCAAATTGCGCAGACCCGTATTCCCCCAAGAGCGTGCGGTCGAGTATGAGCGGCGTGTTCTTTACACGGTTATATACGGCGGAACGCACGGAAATTTTGACTGCGCTTGCTAACACGCCTTTGCTCGTAGCGGATATGCAGGGCGAAAATGTGTTTACGTATTCCCCGCCCGAGAAGTTTGCGCTTGCAATAGGGAACGAGGCGAACGGGATTTCGGAAGAAACGTTTTCGGCGGCGCAATCGGTCGTAAAAATTCCCATGCAGGAAACGCAAGAGAGCTTAAACGCGGCAGTTTCGGCGGGAATATTGATGTATCTGTTGAAAAAGAATAACTTTCAAAAATAAATAATAGAGTATAAGGAGAATAAAAATGTCCGGACATAGCAAATGGCATAACATACAGGCAAAGAAAGGCAAGGCAGACGCGGCGAAAGGCAGAATTTTCACCAAGCTTGGCAGAGAAATCGCGGTGGCGGCGAAGAATAACCCCAACCCCGAAACGAACAGCAAGCTCGCCGAT
>JAFTKT010000080.1 GCA_017453145.1 Clostridia bacterium | reverse complement strand
TTTTCATACTTTTTATACTACCTTTTCTTGCTTATTTTTGCGGATACGCCATTTCTTCGGGACGGAACACTTCGTCGAATTTTTCCGCCGTGAGGAAACCGAGCGCAACGCATGCCTCTTTCAAGGAAATATTTTCTTTATACGCCTTTTTCGCCGTTTTTGCCGCGTTTTCATAACCGATATAGGGATTGAGCGCGGTAACCAACATCAAGGAATTGTAAAGATTGTGTTTCATCTTTTCTTTATTCGCCTTGATGCCCGTTATGCAATTCTTCTCAAACGACGTGATACCGTCGGCAAGCAATCGCACCGATTGCAGGAAATTATAGATAATCACGGGCATAAACACGTTAAGCTCGAAATTACCCTGCGAAGCACCCATACCGACCGCGACGTCGTTTGCCATAACCTGCACGGCAACCATTGTCATTGATTCGCATTGCGTGGGATTGACTTTACCCGGCATAATCGACGAACCAGGCTCGTTTTCGGGAATAAAGATTTCTCCAAGCCCGTCGCGCGGTCCGCTCGCGAGCCAACGCACGTCGTTTGCTATTTTCATCAAATTGCAAGCCAATGCTTTGAGCGCGCCGTGCGCGAACACGAGCTCGTCCTTTGCCGTGAGGGCGTGGTATTTGTTTTCTGCCGTAACGAACGCTTTGCCTGTCAAAACGCTCACTTGTTTTGCGACCTCTTCGGCAAAGCCTTTGGGCGCGTTTAAGCCCGTGCCGACTGCCGTGCCGCCGAGCGCGAGTTCTTTCAAGCCGCCAAGCGCAAGCATAAGCTGTGCTTTCGTCTTTTCAATCATATTTCTCCAACCGCTAATCTCCTGCGAAAACGCGATGGGAACGGCGTCTTGCAAATGCGTTCTGCCGCTTTTTACAATCCCTTCGTTTTCCTTCTCCAAGCGTTGGAGCGTGGCAATCAGTTTGTCCATCGCAGGGAATAAATTATCCTCAATCGCCATAACCGCCGCGATATGCATAGCCGTCGGGAACGTGTCGTTGGAGCTTTGACTCTTGTTTATATCGTCGTTCGGGTGCAAAATTTTCGCGCCTGCAAGCTCGTTGCCGCGATTTGCAATCACTTCGTTCGCGTTCATATTCGACTGCGTGCCGCTACCCGTCTGCCAAACGACAAGCGGGAAATGGGAATTGAGCGCACCCGAAATCACCTCGTCGCAAGCCGCGCAAATCGCGTTTTTCTTTTCTTCGGGCAATTTACCGAGCGCGTAATTCGCAAGCGCCGCCGCTTTTTTCAATACGCCGAATGCACGCGTAATTTCACGAGGCATAACCTCGTCGCCGATTTGGAAATTTTGATAACTTCTCTGCGTCTGCGCCGCCCAATATCTGTCTGCGGGGACTTGCATCTCCCCCATTGTATCCTTTTCAATGCGGTATTCCATTGCTATTCTCCGTTAGATTTCTATTTGCGCAAGCACGCCTTTGAGCACCTCTGCGCTGTTCTTCATCTTTTCAACTTCATCATCCGACAGCTTGGGCGTAAGCGTCGTAACAATCCCCTCGCTGCTGATAGCGCAAAGGGTCGAAAGTGCAACGCCTGAAATGCCGTATTCGCCGTCTAATACCGTCGATACGGGTAAAATCGTATACGCGCTCGAATAAATGCTGTTGACAATCTGTGCCACGCAAGCCGCAATCCCATAGAACGTCGCGCCCTTACCTACGATAATCTGTCCGCCCGACTTTTTCACGTATTGCTCTTCCTCTTCGTGAGAATACGGCGTTACGGTTACGTCGCTCTTATCCGTGAGCGTGCTTTCATACTCGGAAAGCGGAATACCCGAAATATCCGCCGCAGACCAAGCCACGAACGACGAATCGCCGTGTTCGCCTAATACGTAGGCATGGACCTGTTTTTGATTGACGGAATAAAGCTCTGACAAACGCGTTCTCAAACGAATGCTGTCAAGCGTCGTACCCGTGCCGATTACGCGATTTTTAGGCACGCCCGTGATTTTACAAAATACGTAGGTTAAAATATCGACGGGGTTCGCCACGAACAAATACAATGCGTTCGGCACGTATTTGACGATTTGGGGCGCAATCGATTTCAAAATATTAACGTTTGTTTGCGTTAAATCAATGCGCGACTGACCAGGCTTTCTGCCTACGCCGCTTGTGATAATCACAATATCCGAATCCTTTGCGTCCTCATACGTCCCGCAATAAATTTTTACGGGGTTCAAATAAGGCGTTGCTTGTCTGATGTCAAGCGCCTCGCCCTGCGCTTTGGGTTCGTTCACGTCAATCAAGACGATTTCCGCAACTGAGCCGAGCGCTACGAGCGTATACGCGACCGTCGCGCCAACCGAGCCTGCACCGATAATGGTAACCTTGTTGTTCATAATGTTGTTCTCCGTTTTTTTTATTTTCTCTTATATCTTCCCACTATGCACTTTAACAATTATATCACATTTTTCGAAATTCGACAAATACTTAACCTATTCAAATCGTATTTTCTATTCGCTAAATCGATAAATTTTTATCTTTTGATTTTTACAACAAAAAAGCGTTTCGAAACGAGCCGAAACGCTACATAATTTTTGTATTCATTTAGTCTTGATATAAGGCGTTGACAAGGAGTAAACCGCCCTCGACGACGGTAAACACACCGCTCAATATAAACACCCAATTTACCGTGTTGCCTTGATTGAACAGCAAGCAAATTCCTATCAAGATAAAAACGACGGGGACGGCGTATTCGCAAACGGTTTGCCACAAAGCCTCACAAACGGTTTTGCTTTTGATTTTTTCATAGATTACCAAAATCCCCAAAATTAGCAAAGCGGCGGCGAGTAGATACAAAACCGCCTCCACGATTACCCAACCACACAAAATCACGAGCGCACCGCTCACGAGCTTGACGACGGCGGGTGGAATTAAACGGTTGCAAAGCTCGACGATACCGAGCGCAAGCAGTCCTAAACCCAGCACCGTCATTAAAATACTGATTACGTTACCTTTCAAAATAATTAAAAGTACGCCGAGCGCAATCGTGAGTAATGCCGAAACAATTTTTTCCGTCTTTTTCATAGCTTTTTCACTCCTTTTTATGTGGTTGTTTATGAAAAACCGCAGCAAACCGCTGCGGCAATATCCGTCGTTCTTTCTTCTTGGACACAGCGGCGCTTTTTCCGACTTCCGCTCCGTTTATCCGTTTGCAAGCGACGTTCTCGCCCGTTGCAATCGGAAAGACGAAACAACGTTTTGATAAAGGACATATTATACTATATGCGCTTTGTCGGAAAAGAAATGCGTATTTGGGAGAATTTTTTCAAATTAAATTTCCGTTACGCGAAGATTTGCAATCACTTCGTTAAACTTATCTTTGGTAAACGAGGTTCGCCCCGTCGTCATGACGGTTGCCGTGCCCGCCGCAACGCCTGCGCGGAGAATTTCGGAAAGCGGTGCGTCTTGTTCGAGTTGCATCGCCGCCGCCGCGACCATACCGTCGCCTGCACCGACCGTTGAATTGACGGCAACGTTCATGCTTTTACAATAATAATTATGCACGCCGTCGGTAATCACCGCGCCTTGCTTGCCGAGCGAAAGCAACACCCGTTTTGCGCCGCGCGTGAGCAATTCGTTACAGCCTGCGAGCATATCCTCTTTGCTTTCGATTTTTCGACCGAGCGTGTGTTCAAGCTCGTCGAGGTTGGGTTTGACGAGGTCAACCCCCTCCGCAATCGCCGAAAACAGCCGCTGTTCCGACGCATCGACGATTTTTAGAGAATTTGGCGCGACGGCGCGGACGAGCTTGGCGTAGAAATCGGGGGTCAGCCCACGCGGCAAACCGCCTGAAAGCACGGTTACGGTGCTTTTTGCAGACAGCATTCTGACCATGCCGAGCACTTCGTCAGCTTTTTCTTTTTGCACCTCTTCCCCCACGTCGTTTACTTCGGTGAGCATGGAGCGGTTATCTATAAATTTATAATTTTCCCGAACCCTGCCCTTATTCCAAACAAACGTGAACGGTACGCCCTCTTTATCGAGCGCATTTTCAAAGGCATAGCCGTTTTCATTGTACATCAAGCCCGTTGCATAAGGCGCGCCGCCTAACCTTGCCACGCCGATTGCGACGTTCAAGGCTTTGCCGCCAAACGACGTTCTACGGCTCTTGACAACGTTGGTCATACCTACGTTTAAGGAATCGAGCTCAATCGTAACGTCCATGCAAGGGCTCATACAAACCGTTAATATCATAAATACAATACTCCCATTTTTTTCCTTATCTATATATTATATAACGCAAACAGCGATTTTTTAATCAAATCACACTTTTTTCAAATGCTTTTCAAGAAAAAACCGTCTTTCCCCAGAAAAACGGTCTAATTTCTGTACACGATTTACATGGAAATCATTTGCAACGTTTCGTAAAGCTCGTAGTTGAACGTCTTTTTCATAGAAACCGCCTCGATAATATCCATATCGATAATTTTGTTATCGCGGATACCCACCACGCGGTTACCGATTCCGTCCTTTAACAAGCGCACCGCTTTGTTGCCGAACTGCGCGGCTAACATTCTGTCCGCCATCGTAGGCGAGCCGCCACGCTGCACGTGCCCGATACAGGTAGGACGAATGGAATAGGACGTATTCTCCTGCAATCGTTTGGAGAATTGCTCCGCACTCATCACGCCCTCTGCAACAACAATTATGTTGGAATGCTTGCCGTTTGCGCGAGAACGATTGATTCGCGATACGATTTCTTCCATATCGAACTTGATTTCGGGCACAACGATTATTTCCGCGCCCGACGCGATACCGCTATAAAGTGCAATATCGCCGCAATGTCTGCCCATCACCTCTACGACGCAAACGCGCTCGTGCGAGGTCATTGTGTCGCGAAGTTTGTTGATAATATCGAGGCAGGTATTTACTGCCGTATCGAAACCGAGTGTGTAGTCGGTGTATTCAAGGTCGTTGTCTATCGTTCCAGGAATACCGATTGTCGGCACGCCAAACTCTTCCGTGAGCGCTCTTGCGCCTCTGAACGAGCCGTCGCCACAGATGACAACAAGACCTTCAATGCCGTGCTTTTGAAGCGTATCTACCGCTTTTTTCTGTCCTTCTTTCGTCATCATCTCCAAGCATCTTGCCGTGCGGAGCTTTGTGCCGCCGAATTGCACGATATTCGAAACGCTACGCATTTCCATAGGCACAACGGTGTCCTCAATCAAGCCTGCATAGCCGCGTTCGATTCCGTAGACTTCCATACCGAAATAAATACCTGAACGCACCACCGCGCGGATTGCCGCATTCATACCTGGTGCGTCGCCGCCACTTGTCAATAATCCGATTCTTTTCATATCACATTACCTCGTAGTCTGTCTTCTCTCTTTTCCCACTCTACAATATTATAGCAAATTTTCGTGAAAATACAATTATTTTGACGGGGATTTTTGATTTTTTTCAAATCAATTTTATCGCCGCCTCGCTCAAAAACCCTGAAAGCTCTGCCATAAGCGCTTTTGAGGGGGTTATTTTCTGTGAACAGAGCAATTTTTTTCCTGCATTCACGAAAATAACCTGCGTTTCGCCTGCATAGAACGTAAGCGTTTCCATGAGCTCTTCCATATCCGCCTCATCCATGCCCGTAACGTTAAGCCACAGGGTTTTAGGCGTATTTGTTTTCGGCTGTGCGTTTAAGGGCGTTTCTTCTGCGTTTTCATTCCTGCTTGCTTGCTTGCCTTGTTTTTCGCCCGCCTCGAACTCTTCCATTTTATCGACGATTATCACAGGCGCTTTTTCCTCGTCAATGCTGATTTTGCCCGATACGGAAACGACCTTGTCGTTTTCCAAAAAGCTACGGATTTTATCGTATACTTTCGGGAAACACACGCACTCAATCGTGCCGTAGAGGTCCTCCACCGTTACGAACGCCATAAACGAGCCCGTGCGCGTTTTCAGTTTCTTATACGCGGCTATCATGCCGCCCATTGTAACGGGCATTCCGTCGCTGATTTCCGTATACGTTTTCACTCCGCCCTCTTCCTCTTCCGTAAAGGCGTTGAGCATGGAACAGTTAAAGTTCTTATCTTTGAAGTAGGGCAAAAATTTCTCAAACGGGTGTCCGCTTACGTATACCCCCAAAACAGCTTTTTCTTTGGAAAGGCGTTCCATTGTTTCAAATTCGGGGATATTCGGATACTTGATGTCGAGCGATTGCTCCTCGATAATCCCACCAAACAAAGAAATTTGAGCGCCTGCTTTTTGCTTGTCCATCGCGTTCACGCGCGCAAGCGCTTCCTCGTAAACTGCCGCAAGCTGGGAACGGGTGTAACCGAAACTGTCGAACGCACCCGCGTAAATCAGGCTTTCCACAATACGTTTATTGATATGCTTCGCGCAACGCACGACAAAATCGGAAAAATCCTTAAATTCGCCGCGTTCGTTCCGTTCTTTAATGACTGCGGCAATCGCCTCTTGCCCAACGCCGCGAAGCGCGCCGAGCCCAATCCGCAATCCGTTACCCTCCACGCGGAAAATCTCACGGGATTTATTCACGTCGGGGGGCAAAACGGCGATATTACGTTCTTTCATATACGTAATATATTTGGAAATTTCTTCAATTTTATCAATACGGTCGTTGAGGATACCCGCCAAGAATTCTTTGGGGTAGAAGGCTTTCAAATACGCCGTTCTATACGCTACCACCGCGTATGCCGCCGCGTGCGATTTGTTGAAGGCATAGGACGCAAAGCTTTCCATATCCCCGAAAATTTTCGCCGCAACTTCTGCGGGTATACCTTTGGAAACGCAGCCCGTAATTCCCTCCGCCTCTGCGCCGTAGATGAATTTATCCTTTTGCTCCATGAGCTCTTTTTTCTTCTTTTTCGCCATAGCACGGCGAACGAGGTCGGCTTGACCGTAGGTATAGCCTGCGAGCTGTTGGAAGATTTGCATTACCTGTTCTTGATAGACGATAACGCCGTATGAATTTTTCAAAATCGGCTCTAAAAAGGGCGTGTCGTAGACAATATCTTCGGGGTGGTGTTTATTGTGGATATAAGTCGGAATGAAATCCATAGGACCGGGACGGTACAATGAAATGCCTGCAATCAAGTCTTCCAAACAGTTGGGTTGCAAGTCTTTCATGAACTTTTTCATGCCGCCTTGTTCGAGTTGGAACACCGCGTCGGTATCCCCCGACGAGATAAGCTGATACGCCTCCGGCACGTCCACGCCGATTTTATTGAAATCTATGTCAATCCCCAACCCCTCTTTGATGTATTCAAGGGTATTTTGAATATCCGTGAGCGTAGTGAGTGCCAAAAAGTCCATTTTCAGCATCCCCACCGCCTCGACCTCTTTCATGTCGAACTGCGTTACTATATCCTCACCGTTGCGCGCAAGCGGCACGTTGTCGGCAAGCACTTTGTTACAAATTACCACGCCTGCGGCGTGCTCGGAGGTGTTTTTGGGCATACCTTCGAGCTTTAAGCCCATATCGATTACTTTGCGCAATTCCTCGTTCGTGTCGTAGACTTCGATAAATTCAGGATTGCGTTTCTTCTTCTGTTCGGCTAAATTCTTTTCAATTTCACCGCGTTTTTCTTCGGGCAACGACGGGTCTTGTAATTGTTTTTCCATTTTAGGGATTTTCAAACCGAGCAATTCCCCGATTGTCGATTTGCCGTCCATGAGTTTTGCGACCTTGTCCGTTTCCGAATACGGCACGCCCATAACCCGACCCACGTCTTTGATGACGGCGCGGGAGGCGAGCGTTCCGAACGTTACGATTTGCGCAACGTTTTCAGGATGGTATTTTTTACGGACGTATTCAATCGTTTCGTGGCGGCGTTTGGTACAGAAATCGACGTCGAAGTCGGGCATGGATACGCGGTCGGGATTTAAGAACCGCTCGAAAATCAAATCGTATTTAAGCGGGTCTACGTCGGTGATGCCGATAGAATACGCCACGATACTACCAACACCCGAACCTCTACCCGGTCCTACGGGAATACCGTTGAGGCGCGACCAGTTGATATAGTCCCAAACAATCAGGAAATAGTCGGCAAAACCCATTTTTATGATAATATCCAGCTCGTACTGAACGCGCGCTTTGATTTCTTCGGTAATATTTTCATAACGCTTGGGCAAGCCCGTCCACGTTAAGTTCGTCAAATAATCAGGCGACGACGAACCGTCGTCGGGTTTATAAAGCGGGATAAGCGACGTGTCGCGTATAGGGTCGCCTTTCGGGGTTAAATCAAAAACGGGTTCTTCGATTTTATCGGCAATCACACGCGTGTTGGTAATCGCTTCGGGTACGTAATGAAAAAGTGCCGCCATTTCGTCGCCCGATTTCATATAGAACTCGTGCGTGTCGAATTTCATGCGCTTGGGGTCGGCAAGCGTTTTCTTCGTTTGAATACAAAGCAAAACGTCGTGCGCTTCCCAGTCCTCTTTTTCGATATAATGCACGTCGTTGGTCGCGACGAGCCCGATATTCAGTTCCCGCGCTATTTTAATGAGTTCGGGAATAATCTGTTTTTGCTCGTCCATGCCGTGGTCTTGAATTTCAATATAAAAATCCTCGCCGAACGTTGCTTTCATATCCGACGCCCACTTTTTTGCCCTCTCGTAATCGCCTGCAAGCAAAAGTTGCGGAATTCTGCCCGCAAGACATGCCGAAAGACAAATTACCCCCTCGCTGTGCTGTTTAATGTAGTCGTAGCTAATGCGCGGTTTGCCGTAAAATCCGTCGATATAGGAAAGAGAATCGAGCTTGACGATATTCTTATAACCCGTTTTATTTTTGGCAAGCAAAACGATATGCTCCGTCTTTGTGCCGTAGCGTTTATCCAAATGGTCGTCGGTGGCGTAGAGTTCGCAACCGATAATGTATTTAATTCCTTTTTTTACACATTCCTCCGCGAAATACAGCGACGCATACATATTGCCGTGGTCGGTTACGGCGCAAGTGTCAATATTATTTTTGACGAGGTAATCGATTAAATCGTCTACCTTTGCCGCACCGTCGAGCAGGCTGTATTCTGTGTGTACGTGTAAATGGACAAAATCCGTCATAGTTCTCTTCCCGTTTTATTTTTCCGCAAGCTCCAACAGCTTGCGCATTCTGTGATTTAAGCAGCTCTTGCTTTCGCCCAACTGTTCCGAAAGCTCGCGCAGGGATTTTTCGGGGTAGTTGAGCCGTGCCTGCGCCAACGAAATCAATTCTTCGCTTAACCCCTTAAAGCCTGTCTTTTCCTGTAATTTTTTAATAGCGAGCACTTGCTTGACCGCCGCGATTGCCGTTTTGTCGGCGTTGCCCGAAATACAATTCCTCGCGCGGTTGTCGCGGTTCGCCGCCTCCCGCTTGTCCAAAAAAGCGGCTAATTTTTTGAGGGAGTTCTCCGCGCCGATTGCGGCAAGAAAATCGGAAATCCCCTCTTTGCTTTTGATATATGCCACGTAGTCGTCTTTGCGCTCTACGAGCTTGGCAAGCAGTTCGAACGCACAAAGCAGTTCGCAAAACTCCCAAGCCGTACGTTTTTCCGAAAATACGATTTCCAAGTGATAGCCCGCGCCGTTTTTCGTCGGCAACGAGCAGCTGCCTGCGCCCAAAAAAGCGCCTTGAATATAAGCGATTTTATCCTCGTCGGTTTTAATCAGCGACGGCAAAATCCCCTCGCGAAATTCCGTGTTGTTTCTTTTCAGTAATCCGAGCTCGGTCAGCACCTGCGCCGCAACGCTTTGCGGGCATTGTAACACAAGCTTGTCCCGACCGCGCAACCTGTCGAACGACGCGTGCGTTACCGAAAGCTCGACGCCGAATACTCCCGAAAACAAACGGGTAAAATATTCCGCGACGTATTCCGTTTCGCTTACTAGGAAAAACGTCGGCTGTCCGTCTTTCAATCCCACCTCACCGCTGGCGCGCACGAACGCGGAAAGACAAGCCTTTTGCGCGTTCGTTTTTTGCTTGAATATCTCGCCGCGTGAAACGAGTTCTTTTTTTACGTCTGTCGTAAAACTCATAAGCCCCTTTCTTTCTTGAATGCCGCAAAACGGAAGTTTGGCAAACGTCCGTCGATATTGTCGATGCGCTCCATAGGAAAATCAATGCGTTTGAGTTGCTCGGCAATCAGCGCCGTGTCGCCGATACGCTCTACCCAATGCGCGTCGGAATTGACGATAAACCGAGCCGACGTCTTTTGCGCGATTTCAACAAGCTCTTCGTCCGTTAAATGCGCTTTTTTTGCGTCAAGCTCAATATACGTGCCGTAGTCAGCGGCGCATTTTGCAACTTCCAACGCGTTTGCGGGGCATTGATAATTGAGGTGCGTTATCGCGTCAATCGGATTGTTTTTAATGGCGTTGACGTAGGCTTTCGTGTTGCAAGCAATCTGCCTTTTCGTCGTTTTTCTAATCACGTTATTCAAAAACAAATTTCTCCAACCGTAGCCGATATTATCCCGCAAGGAACTGAAATGAATACACGCGTGATTGCCGCAAAGATATAAATCAAAATCTTGATAATCCTCTTCGCGCAAATCCGACTCGCCGCCCACGCCGCGTATATTCGCCTCAATCCCGACAAGGACTTTTATGCCGTATTTTTCTTCTGCCGCGCGGCATTCCGCTTTATACGCCGCTACCTCTTTTCTTCGAAGCCCAAACGCCACGTGCGAAAAGCCGTGGTCGGTGATGCCGATTTCTTTCAAACCAAGCTCTTTCGCGCGGCACACGTTCTCGTCGACCGTGTTTTTGCCGTGCGAATAAGGCGTATGCGTGTGATAATCTGCCGTTAAAATCACTATATTCTCCCTTTTACGGTAAATACCGTATCTCTTCCTCTAACCGTATTTTATATTGTGCGAATACGGCATTTTTAATTATGCCGATTAGCCGCTTTATCTCTGCGCTTGTCGCGCCACCGTCGTTGATGATGAAATTTGCGTGCGTTTCGGATACGTGCGCACCGCCGATACGCAATCCTTTCAAACCCGCGCCCTCAATCAGCTTTCCCGCCACCGCACCGCTTGGATTTTTGAACACGCAACCCATGCTCCTGCCTTTGGGTAAATGCGCACGTCTTGCGCGGTAATATTCCGTCTTTGCCGTGATTTCTTCCGCGTTTGAAGAACGCAGGCGCAACGCCGCGCCGATAATTACGCTGTTCTTTCTCATAAATACGCTGGATTTATAAGCGTATTCGCAATCGGCGACTGATAAACAAACGAGTTTCCCCTCTATCAACGCGTCTACGCTTTCTACAATCTCCGAAACGTAGCTACCTGCAACGCCTGCGTTCATATACAATGCGCCGCCGAGCGTGCAAGGTATGCCCTCTAAAAACTCTACGCCGCTTTTTTGCATACCTTTGCAGGTCTTTAACAGCATAGACGAGGAAACGCCCGAAAGCGCGTAGACGCCGTTTTGTGTTGCCGCAATTTTCGTCAGGCGTTTGGTGGAGATAACCGTGTTTTGGCTTTTCCCGTCGGGCGGTAACACGTTGGTCAAATTCCCCAAAACCGTGAACGGTTCGCCTG
Organism: Clostridia bacterium; assembly: GCA_017453145.1. GTDB lineage: Bacteria > Bacillota > Clostridia > Christensenellales > Borkfalkiaceae > Scatosoma. Next base: position 2,128 of record JAFTKT010000080.1, on the reverse strand, counting down.
CTTTTGAAAGCAATGAAACGAGCTCAACAAACTCTTCCGCCGTCGTCGGATAATACGCCGCAACGGCATAGCCGCCGCAACCGATACTGCTGTGTTTGGCAAAATCAAAGCGCAATTCACGCTGATAGTTTGCAAAAGTATTTTGCATTAAATTCATTCAACTCCTATTATAACATATTTTTTTATTTTTTGAAAGTATTTCATCAAGCTTTTCCGCAACTTTTTTGCGCGTCGCCGTTATATAAATATGTTTTCTACGGCTTTGATATGAGCAAAAGAGCCCGAACCGTTCAAAAAACAGTTCGGGCTCTAAATAAGAGGAAATAATCTATGAGCGAATTTATGCTTGGTAAATAATCTCGCCGTCGCGTACCGTCAAAAGTACGTCGTATTTATCGTTAATGACGGTAAAATCGGCGCGTTTACCGACTTTGATGCTACCCACCTCGTTGTCAATCGACAAATTCTTGGCGGGGTTAATCGTCGCGCAGTCAACCGCTTGCGTGAAAGGTACGCCTACCTTTTCCACGAAGTTTTGTATCGCTTTGTTCATTTTCAATACGCTACCTGCAAGCGTGCCATCCGCAAGCCGTGCCTCGCCGTCCTTGACGAACACTTTTTGTCCGCCGAGCTCACTCTCGCCGTCGGGAAGTCCCTTTGCGCGCATTGCGTCGGTGATTAGCGTAAGCTTATCGTTAGGCTTGTTTTTCGCGAGCAAACGCATAGCGGGCACAGACACGTGAATGGTATCGGCAATCAATTCGCAGTTGAGCTCGTCGAACAGCATTGCGCTGCCTACCGTGCCGATTTCTCTGTGGTGTAACGCCGTTTGCGCGTTATACGTATGCGTAACGTTCTTTGCGCCTGCTTTGACGGCTTTGTCAATATCCGCAAATTTTGCGCCCGTGTGCCCGATTGATGCCACAATCCCTTTTTTCGATAAATGCCGAACGAGCGCCTCCGCGCCCTCTACTTCGGGCGCAAGAGAAACGAGCTTAATCGCGCCGCCGCTTGCCGCGTTGTATTCGTCGAACGTCGCAATATCAGGCTCTTTCACGTATTCCAAAGGTTGCGCACCCTTGTGCGCCGCCGCAATAAACGGACCTTCCAAATGTACGCCGACAACGCGCGCGCCCGTTTTGGGGTTTTCCTTGCGGTATTCCTTGACAGCCCCCATCGCTTTGGTTATGTTTTCTTTGCTCTGCGTCATGGTCGTAACGAGGAAAGAAGTCGTACCCTCCGCCGCAACGGTGGTAGCGATTTTCGCAATGTCCTCCACCGTGCCGTCCATACCGTCAGAACCGCCCGCACCGTGAATGTGTTGGTCGATAAAACCGGGCAATACGATTGCATTTTTAGGCAACGGATAGATTTCCGCGTATTTACTTACCTTGCCGATTTTTTCGATTTTTTCGCCAAAACCGACAGAGCATTTTTTCAGACCTTTCCCCTCGACGTAAACAAGTACGTTTTGAAAAGCTTTCATTTGCGTATCCTCCCGTTAGTCAACGTTCGCAGGCAACGACGCCGCCGCAATACTTTGTCCCACACGACGGTTTTTCTCGTCGGGCAAGCCTATATCCAGCGTTGCAAATTCGGGATATTCTTCTGCGAGCACCTGTTTGCACGTGGAAAGAATAATATCGCCGCCTTTGCCGCCCATTACTCTGCCGAGCAACAGCATATGTTTGATGTCATAGAACTTCGCGTAGAACGGAATGGTGTTGGCGAGATATACGCCTATATCCTCGTAGATTTGCTTTGCAAGCGGGTCGCCCTTGTCCATAAGGGCTTGGATTTCTTTCAGCTTTTGCGCGGGGGTTAAGCCGTCCGCGAACTTGTAGCCGCCAGCCTCTGCGAGCTTGATAACCGCGTCTTGCGAGAAATATTTACAGCCTACGCCAAAATCTCCGCTCCATTCGTCTTGCATAGCGTTTTCGTTGAAATCAACGGGCGCAAACGCAAGCTCGGAAAGCCAACCATTGATGCCGCCGCTCGTATTGATATAACCGACAGCCTCGCTCGTACCCATTGCAATGCCCAACACGCCATTGTCTTCCAAATCAATAGCACCTGCAAGCGCCGTTACGTCGCCGTCGTTCGCCACTTCCAAAGGAATGTCCTTGCC
>JAFTKT010000079.1 GCA_017453145.1 Clostridia bacterium | reverse complement strand
GATAGCGATTTTCGTTAAATAGCAATGCTCCGTTTCTGCGTTCATATAATTCGTCCATGCCGCGCCAAGCAACCACCAAGACTTGAAAGAAATCTGCTCGTAGCAATCGATTAAATCGGCTATCGAATATTCAATGGTATGCCAATCGTCCGCAGGACTGCCTTCGTTGATTGTTTGAATGGTGTAGGCGTTTTTCTTAATGTACGTCGTGCCGTCTAATTTAACGTCGCGGTTTTCACGCAAGTAGTCGAAATTCAACGTCGCTATTTCTAATTGCCATTGATACGAGGTGTGATATACGAACGAGAACGTAAGTTTTTCATAACCTTTCGCTTGTAATTTTATCAGCGTTTCTTTGGTCAATGCACTCAAATCTACGCCCATCAGCATCCAGTGTCCGCCCTTTTGCTTTTCCTCCACAGGGATTTCAAACGAATAAGCAACCTCTTTCGTTACGTTGTTGCTGTCCGTATACGTGAGCGTTTCTTCGGGTTTTTCGCCCGTTACTTCTACGCTACCATAGCCCGGCATACCCCAAGCGTTCGTTTTATTGGGTGTTCTGTAAAAATGCAGCAAATCCGAATCGGAAACGAGATTATCGAGCGCAACCGTTTCAAAGGAGAAATCGGAAATCAGCACCTCGCCGTTGCCCGACTCGCCTGCGGATACTCTGTTATCCATAGAGAACACGCACAAGGGATAGCCCGAATGGTCGTGGAAAAGTACGTCGTAATATTCCACCAATTTCTCTACGTCAAGGCGAACCTCATACCAAGTGTTTGTATAGGCGTCGTTCGTTGCAATTGCCTCACGCACTTTCTTCGTGTACTTGCTGCGCTGTTGGTTAGAGAACGAAAAGCTCCAAGCAATCGTATCGTCGAAATGCGAGGACGTCGCACGACATTCTTCGTCTAATAAATTGACGTTCAGCGTGCGTAACATTCCCTTATATTGGTCTTTGGAATCTACCTTACCGTCCGCGTTTCTATCCACTACGTCGGTGCGGTACAAGACGTTGAATTTCAAAAGCGCTATGCCGTCGTTCAAATACTCCTGTAACATGCGTTTAGACATTTCCGATTGCACCCTAAACATAATACTGGGTAGGGTTGCATTGTCGTTTTCTATAAACGTATCCGCGTCAATAACGTATTTCGCTTGATGCGTTTCTCCTTGAATATCGGTGTAACTTTACGAATAATTCTTCACGTCCTCATAAAATCCGACGTCGCCGCCATACGTCCATTTCGTGTCAATCGTAGAAGCGATAAAGCTGTTCGACGAGGTTACAAAGCTTGCGCTCATCTCACCCGCCACACTACGCTCGGCGGAAATTTCACGGATTATCTCTCCGCCCTGCTCGTATTCCACAAAGCTACGAACCTCGTAGTAACCTTCGGGCAAATCGCCGATAAACACGCCGTAGTTACCGTTTTCGTCCGCACCGTCAAAAGCGTAATACACGTGATAATCGCTCTCCGCCTCATACATGTGGCTATCGGTAATTTGAATTGGTTCTACCAAGAAACCGTAGGCGAAATGCCCACTCGTTTTCCATTCAAATTCGCGCTGTTGTCCCGTCAAAGTACCAAATAACGCCATAGCGGTGTTCTCGTCGTATTTACCGTAGTGCGTTGTTGGATATATAACGGAGCTCTCGCCTTGTACGACGTCTTTCACCTTGATGCTTTCCGCAAACACGGTTTTCGTCAAAGGCGCAGTCGCCATTTCGTCGGGATTTTCAAACTCGACCGTGCGTTGTGTTTCGCCGCGCACCGTCAAATCTAACGCAACCGCGCTGTTATCCAGCGATGCGACAATTTGCACCGTCCCCGCTTTCAAACCTTTCACGCTGATTAAATTCCCGTGCTTGACCGTTTCAACAACCGCACTGTCGCTCACCGACCATTCTACGTTGCTTGCCAGCGTTTCCCCACCTTTGGTCGGAGTCGCCGCTACCGTGATTACGTCTTGGATTCCTATTGTACGAACGTAGGTACTCAAAGCAATTTCAACCGTCGTTTCCTCGTTCGTAACGTTTACCATACAGGTAAATTTTTCGTCGGTTTCCGTCGTTGCCGTGATGAAAGCAAGCCCCTCTTCTGCCGCCACGACGACACCACCGTTTACCGTAGCTACTGCGACGTTGCTACTCTGCCACTCTTTTACCGTGCCGTTCCCCAATGAAAGCGTATGCTGTTCGCCTGTTTTCAACGTGAGGTTTTTCTCTGAAATATACACGGGCGCAATGGATTCTACCGAGCCGATAGGATTTGCCAAACTAGACGTATTGGAAGATTTACAAGCCGACAAACCGCCGATAAGGCAAAAGGAGCAAATCAATGTTAATAGTTTCATCATTTTATTATGTTTCATATTCCCCTCCTTTTACCAAACCAAATTTGCCGTTTCTTGCTCTTTTGCAAGCCCAAGCTTTTCCGTCGCTTCCGCCAAGAATAATCTTTCTTTTTCCAAATCTTCTTCCGTGTAATAAACCGACCAGTTTTTATATTTCCAATAACGCACCGTCATTTCTTCAATTAAAATCCGATCTTTTAATTCCGCTTTTTCCTCGTCGCTTAATACGGATGCCTCTATCGCGTCGTAAGCCGCCTCGATATACGTCTGCAATTTATTCAGCGTTTCCCAAGACCACCATTTTCTGTTGGTATATTGTACCGCGTTTCTTTCGTCGTAACAAATCACGCAAGAACTGCCCGTAACCGCCTCCATTGCCGTCGTATGCCGACGAAGCGTTTCGTAGTATCCGTACAGTTCATCTGCTGCCACTTTATAATAGTGTTGCATAAAGTCTTTTACAACGTCGTCAAATTCGCCGTATTCGGGGTCTTTAAGATAGTTGATATATAAATACGTTCTCAATCTGTCCAACGGCGAATAGGTGTTATCTACACCGTGTACGAATACGTAATCCATACCGATTTCTTCAAATACGCGCGACCAAGTACGCGGTGCTGCCCAGTTGTTGAAAAAAGTGAAATAGTTTCTATAATTCGCCCAATATGCGTATAACCCCATATAGTCCGTGATTGCGCTCCAATTCTTTAAGTTTTGATATTCTTGAATGTTTACGGGGCAATCAGGGTCGTCTAACGCGTGCCCGTTGCATGCTGTGATCGGGCATAAGAACACACCGACATTATCCCTTGCCTCGACGTAGATTTTAGTAACCTCGCCGTTTTCGTCCGTATCCACAGGCGCCCATACGTAGGCGTAATAATTCAAAAAACAGAGCTTGATTTCTTTATTGACCTGCGGATTGTTTTCAAAGAACTTATCGTCTTCAAGTTTCTTGGAAATGCGGTTTACAAAATCTAAGCTGACGCCACCCATTGTTTTGCAAGTTGTCATAAGCGTTTTACAATGTATACATTCGCAACAAACCGTTGTGTCGCCGTTGGAAAGCAATAAATATTCCGCTTTCGGGTTATCCAAAATATATTGCTTTACGTATTCCGTAACGCAATCGGAAATTTCCGGTTTAGAAAGACAAAGCTCGCCCTGCGAAAACCAGTTCCATGCATTTTCTACAATCGCCTCTTCGCGAATTTCCGCACGGACAGTTTCTTCCATTTGGGCTTTTTCTTCTTCAGTAGGCTCGTTTCCGTTTTCGGCTATATATTCTTCCACCTTCTCGGCAAGTCTATCAGCAAGACGTTCTTGAACGATTGCGTTCAATTCTTCGCCGTGCGCCGCCTCTATGCCCGCTTTTTCGTCGGCAGATGTGATATACGTTCCGAAATTTTCCAACCAATGCGCCCACAATTTGCCCTCTAACGTGCTCCCGCCACGATGCGTACCCTCTAACGCGCCTTGTCTTGCCGCCGAGAAACGGTTTAACGGCCCGAAAATACTGCCGATACGCGCATTGATATAATCAATGTTCGGTTCATATTTCATTTGGTCGAAATCTAAAAGCGCGACACTTTCCTTGATTTCATAATACGTTTCTTCCGTTGCATACGCTTTGAAACCGATTTCGTATTCTAAAAATTGATATACTGCGTTTAAGATGCCATATCCTTGCGCGCCCGTGAGATAGACCGTCGCCCCGTCCACGTCGACGTACGCGTCAGACGGGTCGTATTGTGCGGTAGTAATTTGGTCTTGTAAATCGGTCGCATTTCCGATTAGAAGATATTTCTCTTCTGTTGATACCTTTTCGCTTTCCGAAACGATAGGAATCGTCGCGCCTGTGGACGCCGCAAGGAATTGTTGCAATTCTTGCGCGGCGAACGTTTCGAATACGTCTGGCTCGTCGCAAATCACGATTGTATAATCGCTCTTGCCTTTATCCGCCAGCATAATCACATTTCCGTCTTGGTTTTTTGCCACAGGAATGCTTTGCTCCGTTTCGGGGGAAGGCGAGCTGTCAGAAGAACTCGACGTTTGACCGCCGCACCCCGCAAATGCGCTGAAAGCGAATACGGTCGCCAAAAAAGTTGACAACGCAATATTTACACGTTTTTTCATTCTCTTTCCTCCTTAACCGACCTGTACTTCATATTCCACGTATGCCATATTCATAGCATCGTCCACAGCCGCAAATCCGATTCTGTACGTTCCCTTTTCCTCAAACGTGTATTCGTATTTACCGTCTTTCCACAATAATACTTTACATTCGCCCGTAGGAATAACTACATAGCAATACGTCAATACTTCCGTATCGAAATTATCCGTAGCTGTAAATTCCGACCACGACGCTTTTTCGCCAATACTGTAGTTTTGTTTTACCGTAAAGTCGGCACTGATTTCCGGAGCGATTGTATCCACTACGTTTACCGTATAATAAATCCTCTGTACCCAACCGCCCTCATCAATCGCCGTGTACGTGATATTATACGAACCGTACATAGTTGCTTC
>JAFTKT010000078.1 GCA_017453145.1 Clostridia bacterium | reverse complement strand
CTTCTCTGCGCATGTCCGCGATAATAATTTCGGGCATGGGTTTTTGATTGATACGTTTTTCTAAACGTATCAGGGAAAATTCGCCGTCCTTTGCCCGTTTATAGGTGTCGGTTGCGGGCGTTGCACTGCCGAGCACGAGCTTACAACCGTTGCGTTTTGCGCGGAGCAACGCCACGTCAAAGGTGTTGTAACGGGGCGCGGATTCGCTTGCATAGCTCGAATCGTGTTCCTCGTCGATAATAATCACGCCTACATTTTCAAGCGGTGCGAAAATCGCGCTCCTTGCGCCGATTGCTATCTTCGCCTCGCCCGTACGCAATCGCCACCACTCGTCAAACCGCTCGCCCGCCGAAAGCCCGCTGTGTAAAATCGCCGCGTTCTTGCCAAACCGCGCGCGGAGCTGGGAAAGCATTTGCGGGGTCAGGGAAATTTCAGGCACTAAAAAGATAGAACTCTTCCCCTCTTTCAACCGCTCGGCAATCAGCGTTAAATAAATTTCCGTCTTGCCGCTACCCGTAACGCCGTGCAAAAGCTGTACCGTGCGGGAATCGCCGTTAATCACGTCTACCGCGTGTTTTTGGTCAGAGGTCAGCGTTCGCAATACCTGTTCGCTTTCCAAGCTTTGATAGGGGTCGCGAAGGACTTGTTCTTTGGTAACGCGGATATACCCCTTTTTCTCCAAGCCCGCAACGGACGCAGGATACGCCGCATTGAGCCGCGCACAATCGGTCTTACCGTTTTTTTCTAAATATTCCGCCGCGCCGCGCAAATTTTTCGCGTTTGCGGGGAGTTTGAGTTCGCCAAACGGCAAGGCAAGCTCGGCATAGTTTTTCGTCAGCTCGCGAACCTTACCCGTGCGCATTTCCGTCGGCAAAAACAGACGGAGGGCAAGCGCTTTAGGGACGCGGTATCGTGCCGATATTTTTTCGGCGAGCGACAGGCACTCGGGGGTGATGGCGGGAAGTCCGTCGGGATAAGGTAAGACCTTTTTTAGCTTTTCAGGCGGCACGTCCGATTTGTCTTTGAGGCGCATCACGAACCCCGCCAACGTCTTGCCGCCGAACGGCGCGCGAACACGACTGCCCGCCGCGACCGTTTCGTCGCAGAGGTAGTCGAAAATTCTGTCCGTTTCATTGGCGGCTATGTCGACGATTACTTCCGCTATCATTCCCTTACGCTCCGTTACCAAGTAACAACGCCCCGATAAAATCGAGGCGTTTTCCGTTAATCTTTCGCAATTACGACTTTTCCGTCTGCAATATCCTTGCACGCCACGAGCAATTCCTTGTCCTTGCCCGTAGAATCGGTTACGCCTGCATTTCTTTCCGTTTCAATAATTTGGCGGGCGCGTTTCGCCGCGATTGTGCAAAGCGCGTAGCGGCTAATCGGCTCTTCTTCCGTGCCGAGCTTGCGAATCATTACGTCTACCGAAGGTTCGTTTATCATAGTTTTCACACTCCTTTTTTGGGTTTATTTTTCGTCTATTATTTTCTCTAATTCTTGAATGGCGGTTTCCAAGTCGTCGTTGACGATTACGAAATCGTAGTTATCCTTTTGCGAAAGCTCGTATTCGAGCCGCGAAAGCCTGTTTTCAATTTCCGCGTCCGTTTCACTGCCACGACCAATCAAGCGGCGTTTCAGCTCCGCAACCGACGGCGGCGCAATCATTACGAGCACGCAATCGGGGAATGCCTTTTTCGCGTTCAGCGCACCCACGACGTCGATTTCCAGAATGACCGATTTTTCTTTGAGCGTTTCCCGAACGAAGGATTTCGGCGTGCCGTAGTAGTTGCCGAAATGCTCGTCGTATTCCAAAAAATCATTCTCTGCAATACGCCGCAAAAATTCCTCTTTCGTTAGAAAATAGTATTCTCTGCCGTGCTTTTCCCCCTCGCGCGGGGCGCGGGTGGTGCAAGAAACGGATTCTGCAATGTCCGCGCGGCGTTTTACGAGCGTTTTTACAATCGTACCCTTGCCGACGCCCGACGGTCCGGATACCGCCAACAGCTTTCCTTTCATAGCGTTCCTTTGTGATTTATTCGATATTTTGTACCTGCTCGCGCACCTTTTCAATTTCGTTTTTCAGCGCAAGACCCAAGCGGGTAATTTCCACGTCGTTACTCTTTGAACAGGTCGTGTTCGCCTCACGGTTAAATTCCTGCACGAGGAAATCGAGTTTTCTGCCCACGACGCCCTCGCCGCAAATGCTCCTAAACTGTTCGATATGGCTGTGCAATCTCGTGAGCTCCTCGTCGATATTGCTCTTGTCCGTAAATACCGCGACTTCCGTCAATATGCGGTTTTCTTCGATATTTGCGCCCTCTAAATACTCCTTGACGCGATTCGTCAGTTTCTCGCGATAGGCTTTCGCAACGAGCGGCGCGCGCGTTTGAATGGTTTCCACGAGCCGTTCAATCTCTTGCATACGCGAAAGCATATCCGCTTTGAGTTTTTCGCCCTCGATTTTACGCATAGCGTTGAGGTTGTCCAGCGCGGCGTTTACCGCGCGTTTGAGCGCCCCCAAAAGCTCTTCGTCCAGCGTTTGCGTATCCTCTGCTTTGAGGACTTCGGGATAGCGTAAAACGGACGTAAGCGTGAAATCGTCGGCAAGGTTCGGAAACTTCGCTTTGAGGGATTCCGCCGCTTGGATATACGAGGCGGCAAGCTCCAAATCCAACGACAGACTCGTTTTGTTTTCGCGCTTGTCCTTGAACGAAATAAACACGTCGGCGTGGCCGCGCGTCAGTTTTTCCTTTATCCAGCCGCGCACTATTTCCTCATACGCCGCAAAAATTCTCGGGGCTTTTACGGATACGTCTAAATAACGGTTATTGACCGTCTTGATTTCACAAGTCAGTTCCACGCCGTTTTCGTCGTATTCGCCTTTTCCGTAGCCCGTCATACTCCACATACGCTTTATCCTCTCGTTTTACTTCCATATATTATAGCAGAAATTTTTATAAATTTCAACTACATACGGGCGTGTTTTTGAAATTTTCTTGTTTATTCTTGCAATAAACGGGTGAATTCCGCCTCGTCTATGGTCTTGACGCCCAACTTTTTGGCTTTTTCAAGCTTACTGCCCGCGTCCTCGCCGGCAAGGAGCAAAGTGGTTTTCGCCGTAACCGACGATTGACACACGCCGCCGCGCGCCTCTATCAGTTTTTGCGCCTCGCTACGCTTATAATTCGAAAGCGTGCCCGTCAAAACGACGTATTCCCCCGAGAATACGCCCTCTTTTTTCTCTGTCGACCAAACGGGAGAAACGCCCGCCGCCTGCAAGGCGTCAAGCTCGGCAAGATTGTTTTCGTCTTTGAAAAAGTCCAAAATTAAATTCGCCGTAATCTCCCCGACGTTTTCGAGCGAAATCAGCTGTTCAAAGCTTGCGTTTTGCAACGCGGAAAGGGTTTGAAAACGGCTTGCAAGGTCTTTCGCCGCAACCCTGCCTACCCCGTCGATACCAATCGCGAAGATAAATCTATCGAGCGCAGGCGTTTTGCTTTTCTCAATCGCTGAAAGTAAATTTTGGATTTTTTTGCTTTTGAAACCCTCTAAATCGGACAAATCCTCCGCCGAAATCTCATATAAATCGGAACAGTTTTTCACGCCTTTTTTATCCACGAGAAGTTGGGCGGTACTCTCGGACAGCCCCTCTATATCCATTGCGTTTTTGCTGGCATAATGGTCGAGCTTGGCAACGATACGCTCCCTGCAAGCACGGTTCAAACAAAACAGGTGCGCGCCAACCTCCTCGACCACGCCGCCGCACGAGGGACACGTGCTCGGCTTTTCAATCTCTCGGCTCGTTTCGCCATGTTCCGTCGCGCCCAAAATTTCGGGGATAACCTCGTTGGAACGGCGCACGAGCACGCGCGAACCGATTTTGACGTCTTTGCGCGCAATATCGCCGAAATTATTCAGCGTGGCGCGGGATACCGTCGCCCCCGCAAGCTCAACGGGCTCTAACAGCGCGAGCGGCGTAAGTTTCCCCGTTCTGCCTACCTGCCAAACGACGTCGTTTACGATTGTCGTTACTTCCTCCGCCTCGAACTTATACGCCATTGCCCAACGCGGGAATTTATCCGTCGCGCCCATTTCCGCGCGCAGTTCCGCGTCGTTGACTTTGAGCACCGCGCCGTCCGTTAAAACGTCGATTTCGCGGCGGTTTTTCTCTATCTCCGCAATCGCCGCCCGCACTTCGTCCGCACTCTTACAAACGCGGAAATAGGGGTATACTTTGAACCCCTCTTTTTGTAAGAATTCATGCGCCGCCACTTGCGAAAACTCCTCGCCGCCCGACGTATAATTCACGTCGTAGAAATAGATTTCGGGGCGACGGAGCTTGGTAATTTTCGGGTCAAGGTTACGTATTGCCCCTGCCGCCGCGTTCCGTGCGTTTTTGAGAGGCTCTGCCGCCGTTTTGTTATATTCCTCCAACACGGAAAGACGGATGACCGCCTCGCCGCGCACTTCCAGCGTGCCCTGATAGCTTATTTTCAAAGGGAATGAGGGAATAGTAAGCACCTGCGCCGTTACGTCCTCCCCGACAACGCCGTTGCCGCGCGTCGTCGCGCGCACGAACTCGCCCTTGTCATAGGTCAAGCATACCGTCAAACCGTCGAACTTGTATTCCACCGTGTAATCCGTTTTCAAATTCGCGTTTTGCGCCGCCTTTTCCACGCGCGTTAAAAAGGCGGTCAGCTCCTCCTACGTTACCGATTTATCAAGACTGAACAGCCGCGCGATATGCTCGTGTCGCGCAAAGCCTTTGACGGGTTCGCCGCCAACACGGCGCGTCGGACTGTCGGGATACACCACGCCGTCCTGCTCTTCCAAGCGTTTCAGCTCGTCGTATAACGCGTCGTATTCCTTGTCCGATACCGTCGGATTGTCCAAAACGTAGTATTCGTGCGCCCATTTATTGAGCACGTTTACTAGCTCTCTTTTTCTGTCGTTCATTCTACCCTTTCCTTTTAATATATTTTACAGCAAAGTCAACGGTGCGAGATTTGCGGACAACTGTTTAATCCCGAACCCCTCGAACGCTATGTCGACAATCATATTCGCGCCCATGCCCCGCGCGTTTACGATAATCCCCGTGCCGAACTTCGGATGCTTGACTTTCACACCCACCTTATACGCGCTCAAATCCTTGCCACCCGTCGTCGGCCGCGTAGGACGGGAAACACCGCCGTAGGTAAACCCGCTTTCCTTTTTCGCGCCCGTCGCGTGAGAGTAGCCCGTAGTTGCCGAGCTCGCCGCCCCATAAGTAGAACCATAGGACGAACCGTAGGACGAGCCGCCATAGCTCGAACCGTAGGTTTTTCCGCCGTTCCACGCCGAGCGTTTAATCGCGGAGCTCTCCCTATCGGAGCGATTTGTGCCGTAACCGTTCGTATAGCCGCCATAAGACGAGCCGTAGCTCTTCGACGCATACCTGCCCCCACCGTAGGTGGAATTTGCGTAGGTATCCGAATCGTCAAACCCGTCGTAGCCGAGCGGTGTATAGCGTGTTTCTTTGGGTAAATCCAGCTCGGAAGCAAGCTCTTTTAAAAACCGCGAACGCATTGTCGGTTCGCGCTTGCCGTATAAATACCGACTTTTCGAACGCGTGAAATACATACGGCGCATAGCGCGGGTAATCGCGACGTAGGCAAGGCGGCGCTCTTCTTCCATATCGTCGTCGTTGCCGACGGCACGGGATACGGGCAAAATGTTTTCTTCCATACCGCACAGGAACACACACTTGAACTCCAAGCCCTTGACGGAATGGATTGTCGCAAGCGTTACGTATTCACCGTCGTCCATATCGTCGGTGTCGGAAACAAGCATAATTTGATTGAGATAATCGGTCAAAGTCGCGCCCGCGTTCAAACGGCAGTATTCGTCTACCGAGTTAATGAATTCTTCAATATTCGCGCGCTTGTTGATGCTTTCGTCGCTCTCGTCGGCATACGCCTCGCGCATTTTCGTATCTACGACGATTTTCTTGACGAGCTCGTCGACGGGCATATCCTGACTTTCCAAAATCCAGCCCTTGACAAGCTCTCTGAAATCGACGAGCTGTTGTTTGGTCGCGCCTGAAAAACCAAGCTCGTCCAAATCCAGCAACGCGTCGTACACCGAAAGCTCGTTTTCAAAGGCGTAATTTTGCAAAATCTCGACGGTTTTCGCGCCGATTCCGCGTTTGGGGAAATTGATAATACGCGTTATCGCCTCGCTGTCGAACGGGTTATTGATTAGCCGCAAATACGCAAGCAAGTCTTTGATTTCCTTTCGTTCAAAGAACTTAAAGCCGCCGAACACCTTAAACGGAATCCCGTCGGCGGTGAACTCTTGCTCGAACGAGCGTGTGAGCGCGTTTAAGCGCATAAGTACGGCAAAATCGGAATAGCGATAACCGCGCGCAACGAGCCCTGCGATTGTATGCGCGATATACCGCGCCTCGCCGCTTTCCTCTTCCGCCTCGTAAACTTTGGCGGGCTCGCCCTCCGCGTTCTCCGTCCAAAGCGTCTTGTCCTTGCGCCGTCCGTTGTTCTTGATTACGACGTTGGCAAGATTTAATATCTGTTTCGTCGAGCGGTAGTTGCGTTCGAGCTTGAACACCTTTGCGCCCTTGAAATCCTTTTCAAAATGGAGTATGTTTTCAATCTTCGCGCCGCGCCAGCCGTAGATAGACTGGTCGTCGTCGCCGACGACGCAGAGGTTCCGGCTTTCATGCGCGAGCAGACGGACGAGCATATACTGCGCGTAGTTCGTATCCTGATACTCGTCGACGTGGATATAGCGGAATTTGCGCTGATAGGCTTCCAGCACCGGCGGATGATTGGCAAAGAGCTCCAGGGTCTTGACGATCAGGTCGTCAAAGTCCAGCGCGTTGGAGCTTTTGAGCTTCTCCTCGTAGGCGG
>JAFTKT010000077.1 GCA_017453145.1 Clostridia bacterium | reverse complement strand
TATACGTATTCAAACGGTACGGGTGCGTTCGGCTTGAACTCAATGGGATATTATTTATATACGTTCAGCGTCAACGTAGCGTCGGGCGGTGCAAAAGATATTTATTACTATGCGTCGGCATTTGGGTTCGTCATCACGGTTATCACCGTGCCTTTGGTGTTGTTTGGTAGACGGGTGTTGGCATGGCTCAACGACTCGGTGGAATATTGAGGTGAAAAATGAAAATTAAATCAGAAAAAATTAAAAAATTCTTAAAGTATTCTATACCTGCAAAAATTTTCATTATCCTGTTTTTTCTTTACTTTCTGTTTCAGTTGGTGGTGCACGTATACCCGTTTTTATTCGTCCTCAACAACTCGCTGAAAACGGCAGAGGAAATTTATCAGGACTCAATGGCCTTGACGAAAACGTGGTCGTTTAGCAACTATTTGGTAATGTTCCAAAAATTCCAAGTGCGCGGCGGTATCTATTTTGAGGAATTGCTCTTCAATTCCGTTTGGCAAACGGTGCTTTGGTTGCTTTCAAACATCGCGTCGAGCGTCCTCGTCGCCTATATTTTGGCAAAATACCGCTTTCCCGGACACGGGCTCGTCTACGGCATTTTGATTTTCATACAGACGATACCCATTCTCGGCTCTGGTGCGGCGGCTTATAAGCTGTTGCACGCGCTCGGTATGATTAACAATCCCGCGTGGATATGGTTCTACTGGTGTAACGGTTTCGATTATTCGGCGTTTATTTTGTACGGAACGTTTAAGGGCGTTTCAAAAAGCTATTCGGAATCGGCGAAATTAGACGGCGCGAGCAACGTCAAAGTTTTCTTTTCCATTATGTTGCCTATGATGTTCCCCGCGATTATCGCGTTGCTCGTAACCAATTTCTTGACAATGTGGAACAACTACACGACGTCGCAGATTAACCTTTCAAAATTCCCTAATTTGGCATACGGCATCTACATTTTCCAAAGAGACGCCTTGTATATGGAGGAGGGCGACACCGTTTTCTATACGGCGCTCGTTGCGTCGAGTATTCCCGGCTTGGTCATTTATTTGAGTATGCAAAATTTGATTGTAAAAAACCTTTCGGTCGGTGGCTTGAAAGGCTAAAAGGAGGATAAAAATGAAAAGAACGATACGAACTCTGTTATTGACACTTTGTACAATGCTTTTCGCGGTTTGTGCGGCTTTTGCGGCGGCGTGCAACGTCTTTACGCTTGACCTTAAATCCCCCGAACGTCCTTTCCGCGTGGGTGATTCCGTCAACTGCTACGATTTTATAGACCGCGAAATCGGCGTGGAATATACGTTCGAGGTGCAAAAGGACGGCACGGACGAAAACGGTGCGGCGTATGAAAAGGAAACGGTATCTGCTCAAACCTACTATGTAGGCACGGCAGGCAAATACACCCTGTTCTGCACGGCGAAAAAAGGTAGCTTGACCGCAACGGACAGCGTTGTATTCGAGGTCAAAGAAATCGAGCCGTTTTTATTGCACTACGGCACGTTAAAGCTTCCTTTGGCGAGCAAATACAGCAATTCCATGCTGATTAGAAGAATGTCGCCTGTCGTTCTCAGCGAAACGGCGAGCGAGCAATATTTCACGCAGGTTACCGTCTACAAGGACTTTGGAGAAAACTCCGAAACCTACGATTTAACGAACGGCAATGTGTGCAGATACTACGACGGCTCTAAGCACCTGTTTATGGACGAGGGTAAATATATCTACCATTTCGTAGTCGAAAACGCAGGCGGCAAAAAGGAAAAGGACATTCCTGTGGAGGTACGCGAGGATTTCACGGCAATGTCGGAGTTGACAAAATACACGCTTTCGTACGACGAAGGGACGATGACGGTAACGTGGGACGAGGTTGAGAAAGCCTCCTACTACCGTGTCCGTGTCGACGAGCAAATCGTAACGGTGAAAGAGGGCAGAACGCTGAACATTCAACCGTATTTCGTGGAGGAGTTCCAATACTTCCAGTTAGAGGTCGCGGCGATAGCGGCAGACGAAGAGCGTATCGGCAAGATAGTCGGCGAATACGTCTGCGTCGCGCCTACGGGCTATGAGGACGTCGTGCTTTCCGAGCAAATAACGATAGATAAAGCCACGCGCACGGCAACGATGCCGACCGTCGAGGTTTGGGGACGTTCGGAAAGCCATGTGGACGAGTATGCAAAAGAATACGTTGCGTTTGCGGGTGAATACGGCGTAGGCACGTACGTGGATTTTGAATTTACGGGCAATAATATGCCGACGGTGCGTTTCTTTGCCAACGACATAGACTGTTATTTGACCGACTGGGAAAAGCGTGATACGACGACGAACGGGCTGATTTTGATGTCGGGCTATCAATCACAAGGCTCGGGAAGTATAAACGGCGACCAGTTAAACAGCTACCGTATCTACGGTCCGAACGGACTTGTACAGGGCTATTTGGACAGCAAGTCTGCGAATATGCTGGCGAACTTGTCGTATAGCGACTATCCGTTGTTGAGCATGCAAGGGCGCATGGACAATCCGCTCACGCAGTTCAAATACACGGTAGGCACGCGGCAGGACGGTGGCGATAACACATTGATTGCACATATCATGCTTTCTACGAAGGTAGACGGCGCGTGGGTGCAGGCTTATAATCTAGAAATCGATACCAACCTTTCCGTCGAAGAATTCGAGGCGGGGCATATCGTTGCAATCGCGCCGATAGTCAAGGAAACGACGACGAGTTTTGCGTTTTCAAAGCCCTATGAATACCAAACGAACGCTCCCGAGAGTATGTATCGCTACAACACGGAATTCCTTTCGGATACGAGCGTAGTAATGAACACGCGCGTGGCGTATTCGAGAAATATTCATGATATATACGGCGAACAAGACGCCTACGTGGCTTTCAAGGAGGACTATGGCGTAGGTCATTTCGTGGATATATCCTTCAAGGGAAACAACCTGCCGAACGTCAGATTTTTTGCGAACAAGGTCAACGGTTATATCGCAAACGTAGCAGACACGGTGGCGGCGGACAATACGGGCTTACTCTTTTCGAGCGGTCTTGCGACGCGTTCTACGAATAGCAATTATACAAGCGCTTACTATGTCGCGCCGAATATGATTACCACGCGCTACGATTTAATCAATTCGTTCAATGCGCTGAACATAGGCTATTGGATGCCGTATTTGACGCAAGCCAAGCTTGCGGAGGACGAAAACGCCGAATACAAATACACGGTCGGCACACTCCGCGACACGGACGGCACGGTGCTTGCCATAGCGTATCTATATAAGAAGAACGGTGCGGCGTGGGAAATCGTCGGAAACACAGCGTTTGATACGGACAAGACGGTTGAGGCGTGGGAAACGTCTGGCAAGAAAATCGTTATCGTTGCGCCAATTAAAGGCGTAGGCAAGAGTGAGTTCACGTTCACGCAGCCGTATACGAAACAAGCGACCGATTCCGATTTGGTAGGGCAAAGAGCGGTTTGGGACGAAGAGGGCAACGTTGTCCTGCAATCTAAATACGTCAGCAATTCGTCGACGGCGAATATCGACGCCAACGAACAGGACGCGAGCTATATCGCCTACACGGGCGACTACGGCGTGGGCACGTATCTTGATTTCGAGTTCAAGGGCAACAATATGCCGCAGGTTCGTTTCTTTGCAAGCTCCGTCGACGGCTTGATTACCAAATACGAGGACGACACGGAGGACGTAAAGACTTGGCAGTATAGTGCAGACACGAGCGGCTTGCTGTTTACGAACGGTTGCGTCAATGGACAGCACGCCGTAGAACACAGTCAGAATCAGTTCTTCCGCGTGTACTACGATATGCTCTCCAACGGCTGGCTGGGTTGGCCTCCGTCAGACGCGGGCGGCGGCTACGTCTTTGAATATCCCGCAGACAAATCCGTATTGTCCACGCTCGGCATGAGGGATTTTGCGGCAAATCCCGACGTGGACTTTAAGGTTACGGTGGGCACGTATCAAGACACGGACGGCACGACGATGATTCATTTAATCGTCAAAGCAAAGGTTAACGGCTTGTGGAAACTTGTCAGCGAGCAAACGTACGACACGGGCATTGCGGCAACCGACTATGGCACGGGCTCAATTGTGGTCTTGTCGGCAATGAAAGGCGCAAACGAAACGACTGTATTCAAATGCAGCGGCCCTTATCAAAAATGAAGGAGGAACAAGGTAATGAAAGGACAAAAAGTAAAAGCAACCGCATTGTTTTTAGCGTCGCTCACCGCCGCGCTTTGCGCGGCAGGTTGCGCGCAACAATCGTCAGCGGAGGGAATCCCCGTATCCTTGCCCGACTATTCGGCAAGTCCGCGCGAGTTCCTGATTTCAGGCGGCTTGAATACAGGCTGGATTTCCCACTGGGAAACGAACGAAAAGCTGTATATCGAAGAGCAAAACCTGTTTACGGAAGAAGACCTGCGCAATTTTGCAGACTTTGGCAACAACGTGCTGTCTTTGGGCCGCGCCGCCTATTCTCTTGGATTAGATGAAGAATGGGCAACGTCAAAACAGAAACAGCTTGGCGATTTGGCGTATGCGCAGGGCATTAAACGCATCTACATAAGCGACCAAGCATTCTTACAGCACATGGAAAAATCGTATAAGCTGTTAGACGCCGAAGAGGGTATATACAAAACGAAAGAGGAATTAGATGCGTTCGTAACCTCTCGCCTGCAACTGTATATCAACGAAGAATGGGTCTATGGCATTGACCTTCGCGACGAGCCGAGCTATAAGGAAACGGACAATATCGGCGCGTTGTCGGCGTCCATTCGTCGCTGTGCGGCGGCGCTCGGCAAACCCGATTTGCGCGTACACGTCAATTTACATCCGCACAAAGCCAACGTTGCGCCCTCGCTGTTTGCGGAGGCAGGCACGTATGAAACGGCACGGGAGGCGTACACGAAATATATCGAGGACTATATCGTAAAAATGGAAACCAACCAAATGTGCGTGGACCATTATTTGTTCCGCCCCGAAGGTCCTGACTGGGGCTACTACGCGACCCTGCAAACTCTCCGCGAGCTTTGCACGAAATACGATATAGAAATGCAATTCTATTCTCATTCGTTTAGTCAATACAAAAACGGACGGCAGGAATTCCGTGATATAGGTCAAGCGGAGCTGTATCACAACGTCAACAGTCTTGTCGGATTTGGTGTGGAGACAATTCGCTTGTTCAGTTACGCGCCTTGGCCCAGCGGCTACGGTGGAGAAAAGAACGAGTTCAACTACGATAGAGGCTATTTTGTAGACCGCTACGGCAACCTCAACGATTTATGGTACTACGGCAAAGAAATCGTCAGTCAATATCAATCGTTTGCGAATATTATTTTGAACTATGACTACAAGGGCGGAAAATTCTTCCGCACGGAAGAAAAGGTTTCTATGTTCGAGGTAGACCAACTGACGACGAACGCGATTGATACCTTAACGGGTACAATCAACGCATGGGACAACAGCTACGAATTGACCCTCGTCAAGGGGCTTGAAATGAGCAACGACATGATGCTCTTGACCGAGCTCTACGACGAAACCAACGATTTATATCTGTATATGGTAATGAATCCGATTGACCCCTATTTCGATGCGTACGGCGACACCACCCAAGAGGTAACGGTCGATTTCGGAACAGACTACGAATGGGTGGCGGAATTTGATTGCGGTCAGCTTTCCTACGTAAAGCTTGACGGCGGCAAATACACCAAATCCCTTTCGGCGGGATACGCGACCTACGTCATCCCTCTTAAAACAGCAATCCAGTAAAAAATATATAAAAAGGAGGTTTTGTAATGAAAAAGGATTACAAACAATGGGAACTGGAACTGAAAATGTTCGCCGACGGCGAAATTTTCACCGTAGTATCGTCGGGTGAGCCACTCTCCGTAGAGGCTGTGAACGACGTATACGAAGACAAATGGTGGGTACAAGGATAAAGGAGGTAAGAAGCTATGAAAAAATACACCAAAACACAATTTCTGTTAGCAGGAGTTGTAGCTTGCGCGGTACTGGGCGCGGCGGCTACGACGACGAACGCTCCCACACAAGTCGGGGCAACGGCAACGAACGTTTCGACGGCGTTGCAGATGAAAGAGGGCGCGTCGCTGTATTTGAAAGCGGAATCAGGCTTACGCTTCGGCTACACCGTGTCTGACTACAATGCGGAGGCAGGCAAGAACTACGGTATGCTAATCGTTCCGTTCGACTACTTAGCAAAAGCCGAGATTTCGTTGACGGACAGCGTTGCCGACGACTACGTAATGGTATTAAACCAAGCGTATGCGGACGAAAAAATTCCGTATGCGCCGACCGTGCAAGAAAATCTTGCGCCAATCACGGAGAATGGAGAACAGCTCTTCACGTTCTCTGTTAAGAATCTCAAAGAACAAAACTACGTGCGTGAATTTTTCGGTATCGGCTTTGAAAAGACGGATAGCGGCTATATCTACGCCACGCAAAACGACAACGTCCGTTCGGTATTCGAAGTCGCGAACAACGCGCTCAACAAGCTCAACTACGGCACTTGGGGCACGGACGAGGCGGCAATCGCGGAAAAGGAATTGCTTCAAGCCAACGAGGAAACGGTTTTGAATCCTTTCGTACAGAACGGCTTTGCGTTCGTCTATGACGGCGCGTCGCTCGTTTCCGACAATACCTACGTCGGCGGTCAAGACGTGTCGTTGACGACCGAGCTGACCAAGCAAACGGACAAAGCGAGCATTGATTTAGAGAGCCAAATGACGTGGGTTTATGCCGCCGAAGATTCTTCTGTTGCGTCGATTGCACAGGACGGCAAAATTACGCCCAAAAAATTCGGTGAGGCAACCCTCACGGCAACGCTCGGCGACGCGATTACCCTTGAAAAGGAAGTGTTCGTCTATGCAGACGAGGCGCAATATACGCAATCCAAAAACTATGCCGCAGACGCGGTGAGCGGACAAAACCGCGTTACCTTCAACGAAGACGGTTCGGTAACGTTGAAATCCGAAACCGCTGGCGACGGGTATATCGCGTCGCTGCGTGGGACGAGCCTTGCCTACGTCGCGTATGCGGGAGAATACGGCACGGATACGTATATCGATATTGAATTCACGGGCAACAACATGCCAATCGTCCGTTTGTTCGCCGACGAAATCAACGGAAGAATCGCAACGTATGCAGACGAAGCGGCAACGGGCGACGCGGGCGTACTGTTTATCAACGGCGTGGGTACTAACGAGCACGCGGGCGCTTTGCAACCGGCTTCGGGCTATTTCATCAACGAAAGCCTGTATACGGAAGCAATGAGTAATCAGTCGGCGAGCTTGGGGATTTACAATCCTGGCTACTTTATGACGGGGTTCAAAATGGCGTCGTTGATGGAAACGCCCACCCAAGAATATAAATACACGGTCGGCTCGTTCAAGGACGAGGACGGCAACGTGGTGGCAAACGCGATTCTGTATAAAAAGACGACGGAGGGCGCTTGGGAGCTTGTGCACAGTGCGTTGAGACCGTTGACCGTTACGGGTTCGACGTATGCCGCAGCGAATATCGTCGTGATGACGGCATTGAAAGGTGAGGGCGAAACGAACACCTTCAAGTGCTCCTTGCCCTATCAGAAAGCAGGTGAAAACGGCACGGTTGTCGGACACAATGCACTCTGGACGGAACAAGCGAACGGCTATTATGACGTTACTATGTATTCGAAAAACAAAAATACGGCGACAGAATCAGATAAAAATGACGATTACAGCTACGTAGCGTTCACGGGCAAAGAATACGGTGTTGGCACGTATATGGATTTTGAATTTACGGGCACGCAAATTCCTATTGTCCGTATGTTTGCTAACAACGTAAACGGATTTGTATCTACGGCTGTGGATACGACGGTAAAGGGCTTATTCTTCAACAATGGTTATCGCCACGCGGATAATATGAAATATTGGAAAGCGCATTACAACGACGGTGGCTTGAATTGTTCTGGCACGTGGGTGCCTTACGGCTCACGTATGCTGTCTTTCGGCTTGGACGCAAACACGCAATATAAATATACCGTTGGAACGTATTTGGATAGCGACAACACCGTTGTTTTGGAATGGAGATTGTATTCCAAAGCAAGCGCAGAGGCGGAATGGACGGAAATCACGTATAGTGAGGTAGAAAACCACGCTGTGGAGAACACGAAAGACACGGGTATTTCCGCGACTTCGTGGTTTGAAAGCGGCTCTATCGTGTTATTGCCTCCGATCGGCGCAGGCAACGGCACGGTGAACTCCTTCACTTGCAAAGTGTATAAAAAGTAACGGATAGAACAAGACTTGTGGCGGAAGCGAATTCTTTCGCTTCCGCCTACAAAAGGTAGGAGAGGAGAAGTATGGAAAGAAAAATCGGTGTGATGCTCGACTGTTCAAGGAATATGGTAATGAACGTGGCGGGTGTAAAGAAATTTATCGACATACTTGCAAAAATCGGGTATAACAGGCTTATGTTATATACCGAAGATACTTATGAAATCAAAGGCGAGCCTATGTTTGGGTATATGCGCGGTAGGTATTCGGGAGAAGAAATCAAGGAAATCGACAGCTATGCGTTGTCGAAAGGAATAGAATTAGTGCCGTGTATTCAAACGCTCGCGCATCTGAACCAGCTTTCGCGGTGGTTGCCGTATTGTTGGGAGATATTCGACAACGAAAGCACGTTGCTTGTGGACGACGACAGGGTGTATGCGTTGATTGACAAGATGTTTGAAACCTGCGCCGAGAATTACACGACGAAAAATATCCATATTGGTATGGACGAGGCGCACGGTATGGGCTTGGGGAAATATTTCGACAAGCACGGCTATGAGCCGCGTAGCGAAATCTTCCTGCGGCACTTAAACAAAGTATATGAAAT
>JAFTKT010000076.1 GCA_017453145.1 Clostridia bacterium | reverse complement strand
GGCGTTTTGCTCGGCGTGTACGGCGAAACAAAGCTCGTGTTTCGTACCGCTCGGAATATTGAGCTTTCGACGCAAGCACTCACCCTTTTCTTCACAGCTTTTGATTCCTGCGGGCGCACCGTTATAGCCCGTCGTCATCACGCGTTTGTCCTTGACAATTACCGCGCCGACGTGGCGGTTTTGTTGGAAACAGCTCGACCAGCCCGCAACCGTTTCCGTCAGCTCCATAAAACGCTTATCCCATTTATCCATTTTCGGCATTGCATTTTCTCCTTTTCATTCGTATCCATTATTGATTATAACATATTTTCACGCGA
Organism: Clostridia bacterium; assembly: GCA_017453145.1. Classification (GTDB taxonomy): domain Bacteria; phylum Bacillota; class Clostridia; order Christensenellales; family Borkfalkiaceae; genus Scatosoma. Next base: position 12,536 of record JAFTKT010000076.1, on the reverse strand, counting down.
AAATCAATCCTTTGAAAGGACTTTTTCTTTTTAACTTTCCTCCTTTGAAAATTTTTCGGTAAATTTTTCCGTTTTTTGTTTGACGTACGCTTAAATCTGTTTATAATATAACCGTATAAAAAATATACGGCGCAAAAAGTACGCCGAAAAACAATCGGAGGATTTATTATATGAACATCAAACCTTTATTCGACAAAGTAGTCGTGGAAAGCGTAACGGTGGAAGAAAAGACGAAAAGCGGTTTCTTTCTCCCCGCCTCTGCGCAGGAAAAACCCCAGACCTGTCAAGTCGTTGCTGTCGGTCCCGGCGGCATTATCGACGGCAAGGAAATCGTTATGCAAGTGAAAGTAGGCGACAAGGTCCTCTGCTCGAAGTATGCGGGCTCGGATTTCAAAGTAGACGGTAAGGAATTTACCATCATCAAGCAAAGCGATATTCTCGCTATCGTGGAAGACTGAATATAAAAAAGGAGATAAATGAACATGGCTAAACAGATTAAATACGGCGAAGACGCAAGAAAGGCATTGGAAACAGGCGTAAACGTTTTGGCGGATACCGTTAAAATTACGCTCGGTCCGAAAGGCAGAAACGTAGTGCTCGATAAGAAATTCGGCGCGCCCTTATCACGAACGACGGCGTTACCATTGCAAAGGAAATCGAACTGAACGACCCGTTTGAAAATATGGGCGCACAGCTCGTTAAAGAAGTATCTACAAAAACCAACGACGTGGCGGGCGACGGCACGACTACGGCGGTCGTTTTGGCACAAGCGATTGTGCGCGAAGGCTTGAAAAACCTTGCAGCAGGCGCAAACCCCGTCATTTTGAAAGACGGCATTAAAAAGGCGGTTGACGCAACCGTTGCGCATTTGAAGAGTATCTCCAAAGCCGTTGAAAGCAACAAAGCTATCGAACAAACGGCGTCTATTTCCGCAGGCGACCCCGAAGTCGGCGCGCTCATTGCAAAAGCTATGGAAATCGTCGGCAAAGACGGTGTCATTACCGTCGAAGAAGGCAAGTCTATGAATACCGAACTCAACACCGTTGAGGGTATGCAATTCGACAGAGGTTATGCCTCCGCGTATATGGTAACGAATACGGATAAAATGGAAGCGGTGCTTGAAAATCCCTATATCCTTATTACCGACAAGAAGATTTCTAATTTGCAAGAGATTTTGCCCGTAATCGAGCCCCTCGCCCAGCAAGGCGCAAAGCTTTTGATTATCGCAGAGGACGTTGAGGGCGACGCTTTGGCGGCGTTGATTGTCAACAAACTCAAAGGCGTGTTCAATTCCGTCGCAGTCAAAGCACCTGGTTTTGGCGACAGAAGAAAAGAAATGCTCCGCGATATTGCAACGCTCACGGGCGGCGAGGTTATTTCTTCCGATTTGGGGCTTGAATTTAAGGACGTAACGCCCGATATGCTCGGTAGAGCGACGAGCGTGCGCGTGGATAAAGAAAACACGACGATTGTCGGCGGCGCAGGCGAGGCGCAAGACATTAAAGCGCGTATCGCATCGATTAAATCGCAAATCGCGGAAACGACCTCCGATTATGACCGCGAAAAGCTCCAAGAACGCCTTGCAAAGCTGGCAGGCGGCGTGGCGGTTATCAGCGTAGGCGCGGCAACGTAAGTGGAAATGAAAGAGAAGAAACTTCGCATTGACGACGCGCTTGCGGCGACGCGCGCGGCGGTCGAGGAAGGTTACGTGCCCGGCGGCGGTAGCGCACTCCTCTCTGCAATCCCTGCCGTTAAAAAGCTCGTGGCGGCTTTAAGCGGCGACGAAAAAACGGGCGCGGCTATCGTGCTCAAAGCGTTGGAAGAACCCATTAGACAAATCGCGAAAAATGCGGGACTTGACGGCTCGGTAATCGTTGACAAAGTACTTTGCTCCAAGAAAGCAAACTACGGTTTCGACGCTCTCAACAATAAATATTGCGATATGGTTGAATGCGGTATTATCGACCCGACGAAAGTTACGCGTTCCGTTCTGCAAAACGCGGCGTCGGTGGCGTCTACGTTGCTCACGACGGAAAGTATCGTAACGGATATTCCCACCCCTCCCGCGCCGATTGCTCCCGCAGGCGGCGATATGGGCGGCATGTACTAATCGAAAATTGAGAAAACGGACGGCTATCTGAAATAGCCGTCCGTTTTCTATTTGGTTCGCATAAAAATAAAATCCGTAAAATATTTTTCAAAACAGGCGATTTTGGCTTGACATTTTCTGAATTTTTCACTATAATGTCATAGTAATGGTTGCTGCTATGGCTCAGTTGGTAGAGCGCGTCCTTGGTAAGGACGAGGTCGGCGGTTCAAATCCGCCTAGTAGCTCCAACAAAGGACACCGACAGGTGTCCTTTTTGCATGCGTTATCGTGAACCGCCGACAAGTCGGCATAAGGACGCTTCGCTATTCCGTCGCTTTGCTCCTTACAAATCCGCCTAGTAGCTCCAAAAAAGGACACCGACAGGTGTCCTTTTTGCGTGCGTTATCGTGAACCGCCGACAAGTCGGCATAACGGTCCTTTTTCATATAGGAAAACACTCCCGTTCGCGTTGTTCTGCGAGCGGGAGTGTTTTGCTCTACTGTTGATTATTTAGCGTATTCTACGCCGCGAAATTCGCGGATAACGTTGATTTTAATTTGTCCAGGATATTCGAGCTCCGTTTCAATCTTTTTCGCGATGTCTTTCGCAAGGAACAGTGCTTGCGCGTCGTCTACCTGTTCGGGTTTCACGATTACGCGCACCTCTCTACCTGCTTGGATTGCATAGCTCTTTTCTACGCCGCGAAAACTCGACGCAATTTCTTCCAGCTTTTCCAAACGCTTGACGTAGTTCGTGCCCGTTTCACGACGCGCGCCCGGTCTTGCGCCCGAAATTGCGTCTGCCGCTTGAATGAGTACCGCCTCAATCGTCTTGGGTTCAACGTCGCCGTGATGCGCCATAATCGCATTGACGATATTTGCGTTTTCCTTATATTTTTTCGCAAGGTCTGCACCGATTTGAATGTGCGTGCCTTCCTGTTCTTGGTCTACGGCTTTACCTATATCGTGTAACAAGCCCGCGCGTTTTGCGAAGTTGACGTCCAAACCAAGCTCCGCTGCCATCTGTCCTGCGAGCGTTGCCACCTCGATAGAATGCTTATATACGTTTTGACCGTAGCTCGTTCTAAATTTCAAACGACCAATGAGTTTAATAAGCTCGGGGTGTAAGCCGAAAATACCTGCCTCGAATACCGCCGTTTCGCCCGCCTCTTTGATTTGCAAATCCATTTCACGGGTAACCTTTTCGACCGTTTCTTCGATTCTTGCAGGATGAATTCTGCCGTCGTTAATCAATTTTTCAAGCGAAAGTCTTGCAATCTCGCGGCGAACGGGGTCAAAGCCTGACAAAATTACCACTTCGGGCGTGTCGTCGACAATAAGCTCAATACCCGTCGAATTTTCAAGCGCACGGATATTTCTGCCCTCTCTACCGATAATGCGCGCTTTCATATCGTCGCTGGGGAGCGGTACGACGGAAACAGTGATTTCCGACGCTTGGTCCGCCGCGCATTTTTGAATGGCGAGCGCGACGATTTTTTTCGCGTTCATGTCCGCCTCTTCTTTCGCTTGTTGTTCCAAATTCCGAACCTGCAAAGCGACTTCGTGGCGGGCGGTGTCTAAAATTTCTTCTGTCAAGAGTTTTTTCGCCTCGTCGCGTGTGAGCTGGGCGACTTTTTCAAGCTCTTGAATCATCAGTTCGTGTTGCGAGCTTAATTTGTCCTGCAAAGCCCGCACCTCTTCTTCTTGACGGAAAAGATTTTCCTTTTGTTGTTCAATAAGTTCCGTTTTCTTATCGAGCGCGTCCTCTTTTTGGGAAATGCGTTGTTCCATTCTCTGGATTTCCGCTTTTTTCTCACGTGTTTCACGCTCGAAATCGTTTCTTAATTTTAAGTCCTGTTCCTTTGCTTCGAGGAGCGCCTCTTTAAGGGCTCTCTTGCTTTCTTCTTTTCCTTGCGCTTTGATACGTTCCGCTTCGGCATAAGCCGCCGACTTGATGTCGCGAACTTGCTTTTCTGCCGAACCGACTTTCTTTTCGGTATTTATCTTATACGATACGAATAATATTACGCCGACAAGTAACGCGACGACGAACGCCGCAACCGAAAGCACGATACCAAGCCACAAGGGCATAGTGGCGTTTAGAAACAGGACGCTCAAATTAACGTTGTACATAATGTTGTGCCTCCTGTATTAAAATTAATAATTGATAAAACCTATTATGAACACGGGTCTTGGACGAAACCCGACTATCATTTCTTCTATCAACTACTATTTTACAATATCTCGCGAAAAAAGTCAAACGTTTGACGAAAAATACTTGTCAATATCCGTAAATTATTTCATAAAAAATGCAAGAGGCGTGATTTCCTCTTGCATTCTGCTTTTCTTTACGATTATTCTTCCGCGTTTTCCTGTGCGTCGGGTTCTGCCGTGCCCTTTGCCGCATCGCGGATTTTTTGTTCAATTTCTGCACGGATTTCAGGGTTCTCTTTCAAATACATACGCGCCTTTTCACGACCCTGCGCAATTTTGTTGCCGTTGTAGTTGAAGAACGCGCCGCTCTTGCCGATAATGTCGTATTGTACGCCCATATCAAGGATACAACCCTCTTGCGAAATGCCTTCACCAAAGAGAATATCGAATTCCGCTTGTTTGAACGGAGGCGCGAGCTTGTTTTTGACGATTTTCGCTTTCGTTCTATTACCCATTGCGCCGTCCGCGTCTTTGAGCGTATCTGCCCTACGAATATCCAAACGCATGCTCGCATAGAATTTGAGCGCCTTGCCGCCCGGCGTTGTTTCCGGGTTACCGAACATTACGCCCACCTTTTCGCGGAGCTGATTGATAAAGATAACGCAGGTCTTGGACTTGTTCACAATCGCCGTAAGTTTGCGGAGTGCTTGCGACATCAAACGAGCCTGTAAACCGACGTGCGAATCGCCCATATCACCCTCGATTTCCGCTTTCGGCGTGAGCGCCGCAACCGAGTCGATAACGATAATATCCACCGCCGAGCTCCTCACGAGCGCGTCGCAAATATCGAGTGCCTGTTCGCCCGTATCGGGTTGGGAAACGTAAAGCTCGTCTAAATTTACGCCTAACTTCTTGGCGTAAACAGGGTCAAGCGCGTGTTCCGCGTCGATAAACGCCGCAACACCGCCCATTTTCTGCGCCTCTGCAATCGCGTGCAACGCGACCGTCGTTTTACCCGAAGATTCAGGACCGTAAATTTCGATAATTCTGCCGCGCGGAAAACCGCCGATGCCGAGCGCTAAATCAAGCGTTAAGCAACCAGACGGAATGACTTCGATTTCCGTTTTTCCCGCCTCGTCGCCAAGCCGCATAATCGAGCCTTTGCCATAGGCTTTTTCTATTTGCAAAAGTACGGCGTCAAGTGCTTTCATTTTGTCTGTGTTCTTTTCGTTTGCCATGTTGTTTCTCCTCTGTTTTTATTCCTTATTATATATTGTTACATATTTTTAAGCTGTTTATACGCCAAGAAAAGCGCGTAATCGATTGCCGTTTCCGTTATATCCTCTCTCGTTCCGTCGAATTTATAACGGTAGACGTATACCCGTTCTCTCGTTCCGACGGCGATATAACAAAGCCCAACGGGCATACCCGATTTATCGGAGTTTGGACCTGCCAGCCCTGTCGTCGTGATGCAAATATCGCAATCGCCCGTTGCCATAAGCCCTGCCGCCATTTCATAAGCCGTTTGCTCGGAAACGGCGCCGAAAGTTTTGAGCGTATATTCCGAAACGCCCAACCTTTTCATTTTCGAAAGCTCGCTATACGTGTTCAAGCCCTCGAAATAGACCTCGCTTGCGCCAGAAACGGAGGTAATTCGCCGCGCAATGCCACCGCCCGTAAACGACTCCGCCACGCTGATTTTTTTGTCGCGGAGCTTTAAGAGCCACACGAGCTGTTCGGAAAGCGGCGAGCCGTCCAACGAATAAATGTTATCCGAAAGCCCCTCCGCAAACACACGCAATACGTCCTCTGCCAAGCGTTTGGAAATTTCTTCGTCATAGATAAGCTCGATAACGTCTTCTGCATAGCGACGGGTATGGCGGTATTCAACCTTTCCGCCGTCGAAATTTTTCGCGCGCGCAATCAAGTCTTTTATCTGCGCATCTTTCGCGCCTATGCAACGAACAACCGTTTTATCCCCACTCATTGCTCTGCCTTTTTGTCTTGTAAGACGGTTTTATTCTTCACGACGTAGGAAATGCCCGACCAAACGGTGAGCACCGTTGCCGCCGCGAACGCCGCAAAACCCACCCAAGCAATCACCGTGCCTGCAAGCGCGGGAATATCCGCCGCGAAAATCAAAACGGTAATCGCCACGTCTTGCACGGTCGTTTTATACTTGCCGAGTTTTTCAGCCGCCATAACCACGCCGTTTGCCGCCGCGATTTGACGGAACGCGCTGATAATCAGTTCTCGGGCTAAAATCACACAAATACAAACCGCCGTTGCGATATATACCGCCGTATTCAAAGCACCGAGCATAGAAAACAGGCTCTTTTGCATCGTCAAAAGCAAAACCATTGCCGTCGCCACCAACACTTTGTCGGCAATCGGGTCGAGGAATTTCCCTAAATTCGTTACAAGTCCGCGTGAACGGGCGATATGTCCGTCGATAAAATCCGTGCATGCCGCCACCGCGAACAAGACTGCCGCTATCACGTAGTTAAACGGCAACACACCGTCTAAAAAGAACGTGAGCACGAATACGGGTATCATACAAATACGCGTTAAAGAAATTTTATTCGGTAAATTCATTCTTCATAGTCCTCCGTTTTTCCGTATAAGTCATAGGCGTCTGCCCTTTCGACGAGAATTTGATAGCGCTCGCCTTGCACGCCTTCGGGCGCGTGGAAATATACTTTTCCGTCTATATCGGGAGCGTTGAAATACGCTCTACCGACAAAACAACCGCGCTCATAATCAATGCCGTCGCAAAGCACTTCTACACTTTTTCCAACAAAGCCTTGCAATATTTGCGCGGAGATTGCCCGTTGCGTTTGATACAACGCGCGCACGCGGCGGTTCTTCGTCGCGCCGTGAATATGTCCTTTCATTCTCGCCGCAGCCGTGTCAGGTTCTTTGGAATAGGCGAAAAAACCACAGTTAAACAGTTTTGCCTCTTCTAAAAACGTACGCATTGCCTGAAATTCCGCTTCCGTTTCCGTCGGAAAACCGCTGATAAACGTTGAACGGATAGCGATTTCGGGAATTTTCGCCCGTAACTTTGCAAACAGGGCAAGATATTCCGCGCGTTTGCCCTTTCTGTTCATCAGTTTCAAAACGCGGTCCTCGCTGTGTTGCAAAGGTATATCGATATATTTTAGAATTTTGGGATTGCTTGCAAGCTCCTCAATCAAGGCGTCCGTTACCATTTCAGGATAACAATACAACATACGTATTTTTTCGATATTATCAAGCTTGGACAACTTTTGTAAAAGCTCTACAAGTCGGTTTTCGCGGTATAAATCCTCGCCGTAGCGCGTCGTGTCCTGTGCCACGAGCACCAGCTCGGAAATCTCCCCAAGCTCTGCCGCCTCTTTTAGCAATTTTTCAATCGGATAAGAACGATATTTGCCCCGTATTTTAGGGATTAAACAGTAGGTACAATGATTGTAGCACCCGTCCGCTATCTTCAAATACGCTACGTGCTCGTCCGTCGTTAAAACGCGGGCATACGTATATTCGTCCGCGCCTTTTCCGACGTAGTTTTGCGGCTCGGCTTGTCTGTAAGACTGTTCCAACGCCTCGAATATTTTTTGATAATCGGATATACCTAAAAATACGTCCGCCTCGTCCAACACGCCGCAAAGCTCGTTGATAAATTTCTGCGGCAGACAACCGCTCACGACTATTTTTTCCAAATTGCCTTGTTTATATTCCGCGCATTCGAGCACCGTTTCAATCGCCTCTTTGCGTGCACTTTCTAAAAAGGCACACGTGTTGATGACGACGATTTGCGCTTTGGATAAATCGTCCGTTAAACGGCAATTCCGCGCTTGCAAAAGTCCGAGTAATTTTTCCGTGTCGACACGGTTTTTATCGCAACCGAGCGAAATTACGCCGAATAGCTTGTTCTCTAACATTCTAACTCAATTCCTCTATTTACAATGACAGTATAACACAGTAAATATGACAACATTATGCCTGATTTAGAAAAATTTTCCAAATCTTTACCATTTTTTTCAAAGCGTGCCGTATTTACTCTCAAATTCTTCTTTGGTAATCAAAACCTTGCGGGCTTTTGCGCCGTCAAAGCTGGAAATGTAGCCCATATCCTCCATCCATTCCACAATTTTACCCGCCTTGTTATACCCGACGGAGCATTTACGCTGTATCATGGAAATGGACGCGCTTTCGCTCAAAATTACGTAGCGCAACGCCTCGATATACACGGGCTCTATCTCTTCGCCACTGCCGCCGTAGGAATCCCCACCGCTAGGCGAGGAGCGAGCGTTGTTAATAAACGCTGTTGCGCTTTCGTCGTAATACGCCTCGTTGTTGGCTTTGATATAGCCGACGACGCGTTGGGAATCTTCGGAGGAAATAAACGCGCTTTGCACGCGCACGGGCGTGTTCACGCCCTGCATGGTATACAGGAAATCGCCTTTACCGAGCAATTTTTGCGCACCGGACTGGTCGAGAATAACGCGGGAATCGACGTCGGTTGCTACCGCAAAGGCAATTCTCGTGTTCAAATTACTCTTGATAACGCCCGTGATGACGTCGGTGGACGGGCGTTGGGTTGCCACAACGAGGTGTATACCCGCCGCACGCGCCTTTTGCGTGAGGTTTTGAATTCTGTCCTCTATATCCTTTTTCGCGGCAAGCATTAAATCGGCAAGCTCGTCGATAATAATCACAATCTTGGGCAAACGCTCGTTCTTTTCAAGGTGAGAATTGTATTCGTCGAGATTGACGACGTACGTCCCCGCGCGGCTCATTTTTTCAAACAGACCGTAGCGACGGTTCATTTCTCCGATTGCCCAATTCAGGCTTTGCACCGCCTTGTTGACGTCCGTGATAATCTCGTTAATCATGAGGTGCGGAAGGTTGTTATATAACACAAACTCCGTCTTTTTCGGGTCAATCAAAATTAAGCGTAATTCTTCGGGAGACTATTTATAAATTAAGCTGATAATCAGCGAGCCCAAGAACACGCTCTTACCCGAACCCGACGAGCCTGCCACGAGCAAGTGCGTCATTTTAGAAATATCGCCGTAGACTTTTCTGTTGGCAACGTCCTTGCCCATTGTGAACATAATCGACGACGATTTCGCATTCACGAACGTGTCGCCCGTGAGCATACAGCCAAGCTGTACGAATTGCCGCACCTTGTTGGGGACTTCGATACTCACAACGCCGTCCTCGTAGTTGGGATACACGTTTACGTCGCTTGCGCGAAGGTTAATCGCCAGCGATTCGTCGAGCGCTACGACCTTACGCGGGGAAATGTTACGGGGAATGGTAACGTTATAACGGGTTACCGTCGGACCGAACGTTACCGACGCAATCGACGCGCCCGAAACTTTGAAATCTTCGAGCGTGGCGAGGATATTTTCTTTCGTTTCTTCCACTTCCTCCGCGTTTGACGTGGGTTCTACGTCCCGACAGTCAAAATCGTCGAGCGGAACGCGTTTATACGGTCTAATCACGCGGGGTTTCGGAGGCGGAGGCGGCGCGGGCGTAGGTTCGGGCGCAGGCGTAGGTTCGGTCACGCGTGCGGAAAAGTCTTGTTCGCCTCTTGTATCTATCGAATCCAAGCCGCGATTTGACGCATAACGCTCACTCCCGTCTACCCTGTCGCTTTCAAGCGCATCCACGCTTTCGTCGCGGACGGTATATCTGTCGTCCTGTTCTTCCTCGTCGTCGAAAATATCGATACCGCGACCGCGAATTTCTTCCGTTTCACGCATCGGTTCTTCGTCGCGACGAAACGTGTCTTCAAGCGGCGTTTCTATGCTTTCGCGGGAGAACGTATCTCTTGCGAAATCACGGCCGTTTTCGTCGTTCCCGAAAATATTGGGATTGGACGGCGAGAACAAGCCTCTGTAATCCAGCGCGTCGTCCGTTTGCGGCTCGCGCGTGAACGTAGGCTCTTCCTCCGCTACGGGGGGCTCAATCGGCGCATACGAAAGGGGTTGCGGCGCAATCGGCGCTTGCTCAATCGGTTGCAAAGGCTCGCTGGGCTCCGCTGCCGGTTTCTCTTCCTTTTCGTAGTAGCCGTAGTCCCTGTTTTGCGTTTCGTCTACCCTATCGCTGAAAATTTTCAACGGACGGCTATCCTCGCCGCTGTTCACGGAGGATTGATAAGCCGAAGTATACGAGGAATACCCCTCGCTAATCACGGTGGGCTGTACGGGCTCTGCCGCAGGGCGTTTATTCACGCTTGCGTTGGGGTCGAAGATTAGATTACGTCTATAATTTTCCGCAGGCGTTGCGCCGAATAAAAACTCGCGACTGTTTTCATAAGTTCTCGGCTCGTCCGCATGTTCGCGCATGGTTTGCGGTGTGCCGAACGGTGAAAACGCGCCGCCCTTTTGCGGCTCGTCGCCTGCCACGATTTCGTCTGCAATCGAAAAGGCTGGGCGTTGGGGTGCGCTCGGTTGAAAGTTTTCTCTATACGTATTCTCTACGTTTTGAGGAAGGGCTTGTCCTTGCGTGGGTTGTCCCTCTTGAGAAAGCGGAAGTTCAACCGGCGCGACGGGGGCTTGCGCGGAGGCAGACTCGAGTTGCGACGCGCTTTGCTTGACAACCGAACGGTTTTTGAGGGAAATATACGCCAAATACCCGAAAAAGAGCGTGAGAATGGAAAATACCACGAGCGCGCCGATTTTCGTCGTTAATTTCGCCAACAAATGCACGAAAACGCCGCCGACCCAACCGGCTACGGTGGTGGCAGGGAAATTTTTACCCGCCGCAAAGCATTCGGAAAGATACGTTTCCGTTTCCCAAGAAAACGTCGTTGCCGTATGTACGATTAAACAGGCGCAAACGAGGGAAAGAGAAATATACCAACCCGTTTTGCGCTCTTTTACAAAACGTTTGCCTATCAGCGAGGTTACTGACAGATACAACGCACCTAAAAGAAACGGATAGGCAAGATAGCCAAGCAAACCCGTTAAAAAGGCGTGAACGGACGTGCCGATTTCGCCGAAAATCAAAGAGCGCGTGCATAAAATCAAGAGCGCGAACACGGAAAACAACGCGCAAACAGCGCATAAGCTTTCTTTCGTTACAAGCTCCGATTGCGTTTTATCGTTTTTCTGTTTTTCTGCTTTCTTCTTCAAAGGATACTCCTCCCACTTTATACCCTTTTATTATACCATTTTTTTTTGAATTTATCAATAGTTTCACACGAAAAAAACGGCAAAACTCCGAGATTTTTTTTATAATTTTCTCAAAGTCTTGCCGTTTTCACGCTTTATAAATCTTTTAACAAGTATTGCGCCGCGTAATAAATATCCCCCGCACCCAAAAACAGAGCCACGTCCCCCTCTTTAAGCGTCTTTTTTAGCCATGTTTTTAACACGTAGATATTCTCCGCATACAAGCAATTTCCGATTTCGTGGGCGAGCCGCTCGGCGCTCCCCTCTCCGTCGTATTTTTCCCGCGCGGGATACGTTTTATAAATCATTAAATTTTCCACGTGGCGAAATACACTCACAAATTCCCGCATCAGCAGTTTCGTTCGGGAATACGTGTGCGGTTGAAAGATTACGAACAGCCGCCCCTTGCAAACGGCTTTTGCCGTCGCGACGGTTGCTCCGATTTCACGCGGATGATGCGCATAGTCGCAAATAAAGCTTGCGCCGTGATACGCCCCCAACCGTTCGAAACGGCGTTTTACCGCGCGAAAGCTCTCCAAGCCCAAACGGATTTCTTTTTCGTGAAACCCGAATGAACGCATTGCCGCAAATGCCGCAAGTGCGTTGTAAACGTTGCATTTTCCGATTGCATTCAGGCGTATGCGACACAGCGGTTTGCCGTATTCTTCGATGGTAAACGAATACCGCTCCCCGTTTGCACGCAGTTCGATTGCGCGGTAGTCGGCGAGCACGCTGTCTATCCCAAAGCTTGGAAAATCGCCGAGTTTTCTGCAATTCTCGTCATCGGCGCACACGAACGCGGTTTTAGCGGAACGGACGTAGCGGGAAAAGCAATCTAAAAGGTCCGCTTCGCTTTCGTAACACTCCATGTGGTCGCGGTCAATATTGAGTAAAATCGCCGTTTCGGCTTGTATTTTTAAGAAATTACGCTTATATTCGCACGCCTCCGTAACGAAATATTCTCTGCCCGTACTGTAAAAATTTCCGAGCAGGGAATCCTCGCCGCCGATATGCGCGGTAAACGGCACGCCCACCGATTTCAAAACGTGCGCGCAAATAGACGTACATGTCGTTTTTCCATGACTGCCCGCGACCGCGACCACGTGTGAAAACTCGTCGCAAACGCGT
>JAFTKT010000075.1 GCA_017453145.1 Clostridia bacterium | reverse complement strand
GTGCGCCTCGTCTTGCTTGCGAATTTGCGTTTTAACGGCAATCGATTTTCGGCGCAATACTTTGTTGCGCTGCGTTTTTCTTGCTCGTTTACGTTCGAGTAAACGTCGCGTTGAAAAGCCTCGCGCGCCTCGTCTTGCTTGCGAATTTGCGTTTTAACGATAGTCCATTTGCGGCGCAATCCCGCAAAAAAGACGGCTGAATTTTCAGCCGTCTTTTGTCTTTTGATTTACGCCGTTTCTTTATAAACAAGCTTGGGGGTTTTGCCGTCCGTCAAGCACTCTTTCGTGATGACGACCTCTTCCACGTTCGTTTCCGACGGGATTTTATACATCACTTCCGTCATGACGTTTTCTATAATCGTCCGAAGTCCGCGTGCGCCCGTCTTTAATCGGATTGCCGTTTGTGCGATTTCCCGCACCGCCTCGTCCTCGACCGTCAGTTTCACGCCGTCGTAGCCCACGAGTTTTTGGTATTGCTTAATGATTGCGTTTTTCGGCTCGGTCAAAATCTTCACGAGCGCGTCCTCGCCGAGCGGGTCGAGATTGACAACAATCGGCAGTCTGCCGACAAATTCGGGAATAAGCCCGAACTTGGTCAAATCCTGCGGTTTCACGTCGTCAAGCACCGAATAATCCGCCTCGTTTACGCCCAAACGCACTTTGCCACCAAAGCCGAGCGTCGTGTCGTCTTTTCTCGACGAAACGATTTTATCAAGCCCCACGAACGCGCCGCCGCAAATAAACAGAATGTTCGTCGTGTCAATGCGTAAACATTCCTGATTGGGGTGTTTTCTGCCGCCTTGCGGGGGTACATTTGCCGTCGTGCTTTCAATGATTTTCAGCAGGGCTTGTTGCACGCCCTCGCCCGATACGTCGCGGGTAATCGACACGTTTTCGCTCTTTCTTGCGATTTTGTCGATTTCGTCGATATAAATAATACCGCGCTCGGCCCGTTCAATGTCGTAATCGGCGTTTTGAATGAGTTTTAAGAGGATATTTTCGACGTCCTCGCCGACGTAGCCTGCCTCTGTGAGCGTGGTGGCGTCGGAGGTGGCGAACGGCACGTTCAAAATCTTTGCGAGCGTTCTTGCGAGCAGGGTTTTACCGCTACCCGTAGGCCCGAGCAACAGCACGTTGCTTTTTTCGATTTCGACGCCGTCGTCGTTTTTGCGAGAAGTCGCGGCGTTAATACGTTTATAATGGTTATAAACCGCAACGGACAAAACGCGCTTGGCTTTGTCCTGTCCAACGATATACTGGTCGAGCTCCGCTTTGATTTCAGCGGGTTTTTTAAGGGGTACTTGTTTTTGCGGGGCTTTGCTTTCCTCCCATTCGTCCACCATAGACTTGCAAATTTCCACGCACTCGTCGCAAATGCACGCGCCGTCGGGTCCGGTAATCAGTTTTCTGGTGTCCTCTTTGGGTTTGCCGCAAAAAGAACAATGCTGGTTTTTATTAGTCATAGTATCTACTCCGTAATATTGTATGCCAAAGTGCGAAAAAACGTCCGCTTTTGGAAAAATACCGCGCAAAACCGATGGGGTTTTGCGCGTTGAAAACCACACGTTTAGGGGTTTTATCTGCGAACAAATACCTTGTCAATCAAGCCGTATGCACGCGCCTCGTCAGCGGACATATAGTGGTCTCTGTCCGTATCCCGTTCAATGGTGGCAAGGTCCTTGCCCGTGTTCTCGGAAAGAATACGGTTAAGCTTTGCTTTCGTGCGCAGGATATGCTCTGCTTGGATTTTAATATCGCTCGCTTGTCCCTGCGCGCCGCCGAGAGGCTGGTGAATCATAATCTCCGAGTTAGGCAACGCAAAACGTTTGCCGCGCGCGCCGCTGGAAAGCAGGAACGCGCCCATGCTCGCCGCAAGCCCGATACAAATGGTTGAAACGTCGCACTTGATATAGTTCATCGTGTCGTAAATCGCCATACCCGCCGAAACCGAGCCGCCGGGAGAGTTAATATACAGGCTTATGTCCTTCGTCGGGTCTTTGCCTTCGAGGTAAATGAGCTGCGCCACGACGGTATTCGCTACTGCGTCGTTAATTTCACCGCTTAAAAAGATGATGCGGTCGTCTAATAAACGGGAGTATAAGTCATAGGTGCGCTCGCCCGACGAAGTACGCTCAACGACGTAGGGGATTAAAACGTTTTTTTCCATAACAATTCCTTATAAATTTTTATCAAAGCGTTCTGCTCGCTTGCGCTCGCGGGATATACTTTATCTCGCGTTTTACGCTTCCACGTACATTTCGTTGTTTGCTTTGAGGAAGTTGAAGAGTTTGGTGATGATAATATCGTTACGGATATAATCGAATTGACGGGGGTCCATATTCTTCTTGTATTCTTCCGCCGTCTTGTTCACCGACGCCGCTTGCTCGGCTACTTTTTCGTCGACTTCCGCGTCCGTCGCCTCAATGTTCTCGTCCTTGATGAGCTGGGAAATCACGAGCTGGTTCAAGACGTTCTTTTTCGCTTGCTCTTCATAATTCTTTCTGAAATCAGCTACGGTAACTTTGAGGAAATCGAGGTAGTCTTGCAACTTCAAGCCCTGATACATAAGCTGATATTCAAACTTTTGCACGAGCGAATCGATTTCCTTTTCAATCATAGCCTGCGGAATTTCTGCCTCTGCGTTTGCGGAAATCGCCTCTAAAATACTGTTTTCCGTATCGTCGTTGGCTTTTCTGTCCGCGTTCTTTTGCAAGCGTTCTTTGGTTTTCGCCTTGTATTCCTCGACCGTTTCGCTGCCCGTCGCGTCCTTGATGAACTCGTCGGTGAGCTCAGGCAATTCCTTTGCCTGCAAGGAATTTACTTTCACGCTAAACACGGCGGGTTTGCCTTTGAGGTTCTCCGCCTGATAATTTTCGGGGAACGTAACGTTCACGTCTTTCGTTTCGCCGATATTCATACCCACGACCTGTTCTTCAAAGCCGGGAATAAACTGACCGCTGCCGAGCGTCAAATCAAAGCCCTGCGCCTCGCCGCCGTCGAACTTCACGCCGTCGACCGTGCCGACGAAATCAATGTTCGCAATATCGCCGTTTTGCGCCGCGCGGCCTTCCACCGCGACTTTGCGAGCGTTGCGGTCGAGCACGCGGTTGAGCTCCGCCTCGATTTCTTCGTCCTTAACAGTATACGCATATTCCTTGATTTTAATACCCGTATAAGCG
>JAFTKT010000074.1 GCA_017453145.1 Clostridia bacterium | reverse complement strand
TGATTATTTCCGTATACGCTCTGCCGTAAAACCTCTCGCGCCGTTTACGCGCGTTTTTTCTTTTTCGCGGGCTTTCCGTCCACGTTCCCGCAACACTTTTCAAGCGCCTCCGCTACCGAATCGCGCGGGTCTATCGTATACGTCGGCACAAGCTCTTTAACCGATTTTTTCATATCCTCCGTTTCGTCATACGCCTCTTTACAAAGCCGTTCCAAAACGGTGAAAAATTTCGTTTCGTCCAAAGGAATAGGTTTGGCGATATTGATGAGTCCGTTGGGCGTTTTCGTCAAGCCCTCCTCTGCCATAAGCCGCTCCTCAAACAGTTTCTCGCCCGGCCGCAACCCCGTGCATACAATGTCAATGTCCACGTTCGGCTCGTAGCCCGAGAGTTTGATTAAATTGCACGCCAAATCGTAAATCTTGACAGGGTCGCCCATATCGAGCACGAAAATCTGTCCGCCCTGCGCGTATGCCCCCGCCTGTAAAACGAGCGACACCGCTTCGGGAATGGTCATAAAATAACGGATAATGTCCTTATGCGTAACGGTAACCGGTCCGCCCTCTGCAATCTGTTTTTGGAAGAGCGGGATAACCGAACCGTTCGAGCCAAGCACGTTCCCAAACCGCACCGCGACGAATTTCGTCTTTCGACTGCGCCGACCTATCGTTTGGATTATCATTTCGCAAATACGCTTGCTCGCGCCCATAATATTCGTGGGGTTCACGGCTTTGTCCGTTGAAATCTGCACGAACGTTTCCACTTCGAACTCGTCTGCGCATTTTGCGACGTTCCAAGTCCCGTGTACGTTGTTTTTAATCGCCTCGCAAGGGCTCGTTTCCATCAGCGGCACGTGCTTGTGCGCGGCGGCGTGGAACACGATTTGCGGACGGTATTTATCGAACACGTCGCGCATTTTCTTTTCCTCGCGTACGCTTGCAATCAACACGAGCAAATGCAGTTCGGGATTTTTGCGTTTGAGCTCCTGCTCAATATCATAGGCGTTATTTTCGTAAACGTCGAGAATAATCAAAGTTTTAGGGCTATGCGTGGCGATTTGACGACAAAGCTCGCTACCTATCGAGCCGCCGCCGCCCGTAACGAGCACCGTCTTGTTTTCGATATACCCCATAATCTCGTCGAGGTTGACGTTGACTTGGTCGCGACCTAAAAGGTCTTGCACTTCCACGTGCCGCAAATTCGCAACGGTAACCTGCCCTGTTGCTAGCTGATAAATACCCGGTAAAATCTTTACGGGACAGTTACATTCCTGACACCGTCCGACGATTTCGCTCAGTCTTTTTTTATTCAGCGTCGGAATGGTAATAAAAATTTCCTGCACCTTGTACCGCTCGGCAAGCTTTTTCACGTCCTTCGTCGTGCCCGCGATTTTAACGTCGCTCAAATACATACCCTGTTTTTCGATTTTGTCGTCGGCGATACACACAGGTTTATAGGAAATCTTATCCGAGCTTTGCATTTCCTTAATCACGGCAAGTCCCGCCTCGCCGCCGCCGACAATCATCACGCGCGTCATGTTCGCGGCGTTCGCGTCTGCGAACCGATACCGCAACGCCCCCATCAACCGACGGAACGAACGGATAAGCATCGTCATCATAGCAAGCGCAAGCACGTATACAATCGCCGTTGCAAGCCGCACGTAGATAGCGCCTGTGAAAATCACGAACGCCACGTTCGCCGCCGCAATCAACAACGAACACGCGACCAGCTTTGCCATTTCGGCGATTCCTACCGATTTGAATAATACCGCATATAAGCCGAAAATAGCAAAAAGTATCAGCGCGAGGCACAAATTCCCTACTGCCCAAATCGCAAGTTCTTGCGTAATCGGTTTGCCTTCCAACGTCGCCAAATACGCAAACAACAACGCAACGCATACAGCGACTACGTCGAGCAATAGCAATAAACCTCTGTTAAACCGTCTGATACTTTCTTTTTTCATATCCGTCCTTCGTAATTCCGATTCCCCCGAATGGAAATACCCGCGCAAAAAAGCGCGCTCCCGCTAATCGTTCACGACCATTTTATCGGGATAGATAATGTTCCTATATATAGTGTATTATACCACTATCCAAAACATTTGTCAACGATTTAAGCGACAAACTCAAAAGTTTTGCCTTTCCACCCAAAAAAATGGGATTTTTCACCAAAATCGGGCGTTGAAAAGGGGTTCAGCCCCTCTCAACGCCCGATTGCGCGCAAATTTATTTTGTGCAATTTTCAACGCAAACATTCCTTGAACACCCGCAACGCGTTTTTATAAGTAATTTTTTCGATTTCCTCCGTCGAAAACCCCTCTTTTTCCAAACGGGCGATTAACAGCGGTGCTTTCGAGGCGTCGCAAAGCGCAATGTCATTCTTCATACCGTCGTAATCACTCCCGATTGCGATATGTTCTATGCCGACTATTTTTTGAATATGTTTGATATGCGGTATCAGACAATCGAGCGTCTGCGCGCCCTCTGTGCCGCGCTCGTGTAAGAACCATTTTACATACGTCGTCCCAACCACGCCCCCCTTGTCTGCGAGTTTTTTAAGCTGTTCGTCCGTCAAATTCCGCACGTGCCGACACAGCGCGCGGGCGTTGGCATGGGAGGCGACGAACGGCTTTTGCGTGATGTTTGCCACGTCGTTAAACCCCGCGTCGGAAAGGTGCGCCACGTCCACAATCACACCAAGCTCGTTCATTTTCTTGACGGCGGCTTTCCCAAGCTCGGTAAGTCCGCGCGTGGTATCGGGCGTGAACGGGTCGGGATTTTCCCCATACAGCGCTTTATTCCTGTTCGGCGCGCCGAGCGCGTTTGGGTAGTCCCAAGTAAGTCCCACCATACGCACGCCGCGCGCATAGAGTTTTTCAAGGTTTTCAAGGCTTTCGCCGATAGGACAACCGTCCTCCATTGTCAAAATTGCGGAAATTTTGTGATTTTCGCGGTTTTTGATAAGGTCGGCATACGAATACGCAGGTACAAGACGTTCGCACTTTTTAAGTTCCTCGTAGTAGAGGGAAATCATAGCCGCGCATTTTTCAAAACGGTTTTCGGCGTTGTTGGGTACGAACATAGCAAAGCACTGCGCGAAATAATTTCCTTTGATAAGTTTTTCTTCGTCGATTTGAAAAGAGGAGCGTTTCAAAGAACACGCCTCTCCTTTCTCTTTCGCTTTCTCAATCGCCCAAACCGTGTCGCAATGCAAGTCAATCATCAAATACCTGCCCCCTTGATTTTCGGTGTTTTAAGGTTTTTACTCTTTTTTCAAATCCTCTACGTGCAACTCCAAATTCTTCAACAAACGGGTGGAACGCTTTTCTTTTGCCTTTTCCATCGCGAGGTTGAATTCCTTGACGGAATTTTTCGCGCGACCTTTGACAAGCAACAGATTAAACCACCGCCGCACGATATAAAACGGATACAGCACGGGACACTTTTTCAAACTCGGATATTTTCGGACCATTTCCCGATAAGGCGGGAAAAAGCGGGAAAACAAATACGCCACTCGTCCTTTGGACACCTGCACGGCGAGGGTGTTTTCAAACACGCCGTAGATGCCACCTTGCAAAATGAACGCCTCCGTTTCTTTGGATAGCTCGTCGTGTTCTTCGCCGTCGAACCAAACGCGAGCGAGCTTTCTCGCGACTTCCGCAAACTTCGTCAGGCCGCTCTCTTCTAACAGCGCGGCGACCTTTTCCTTGTCGTAGGGCAACGCTTTTTCCAAATACCACAAATCGATAAAGGCACGCACACCGCAACCGCCGTTGCGCAAGTGTTTGGCGGTATGCGCGATATGATAAAAATAAAAATCCTCGTTCGTCGCGCGATAGGTAAACCCGCCCTCGCAAATAGGGCTTGCGTTCTCCCAAAGCCCCAACAGCGGTTTCGCAAATTTCGGGTATATCTCGTCCTCAATCAAATCGAAATGCAACTCGAAATGCACCCCACTCGGCGCGTACATGTTCATATCGTGCGGCGTTCTGCCCTCGTTCCGATACCCCAGCTTTTGCACGAGTACGTCCGTCGCCTCGTCCAGCCTTGCCTCGTCTACGTACATATCAATGTCGCAACTTGTGCGCATCCAAGCCTGCGGATACAACGCGCGAATGACCGAACCTTTTAAGGGCAGATGCGGAATTTTCGCCTCCGAAAGCGCGCT
>JAFTKT010000073.1 GCA_017453145.1 Clostridia bacterium | reverse complement strand
CCATAAAACGGTTTCGGTAATCATTTTTCGCCTCCTGCGCCATCCGTTTTTTCTATTATAGCACAACTAAACCTTGCAACGCAAGCCTTTTGTTTATTCAAAACGTACTGTTTTTTGTAGCGCTGTTTACAGATTGTTCCAACTGATGTTCAGCTCGTAATTGTTGAGCGATACCGTATCGCCTTCCCATGTCGGCAAAAGCTCCGCTTCCAACTCCTCGATTTTACCGAGCGAGCCAAGCATGTACGCGTTCAAGCGTTTTTGGCAGGTCAAAAGCCGCGAGCGCAAACCGCCCAAGCGCGCGTCTTGAATCTCCCAACCGAACGCCTTGTTCTCCTTCACCCAAAGCTCGTAAAAGCATTTTTGGAACGCCGCAAGCTTGACGACTGCCTTGCCGCAATCGCTCGCCGCCTCCCGCAAAAGCGCCCTGTCTTTCGCCTTATACGCCTTGCGAATTTTAAGCCCCAAGCCCGCCTTGTAGACAAGCGTTTTGCAAAGCGCTTGCATGGTTTTGAACAAATAGCCGTATTTTTTCGTCTTTTTCCCTACGCGGGCAAGCGTCGCCGCATAGTCCGCCCAGTCGATTTCGCCTTGCTTTTCATACGCTTTGTCCTTAATTCCCATAAACGGGTCGCTGTATAAAAGCGACTTGCAGGGATTTCGATGCTGATACAAAAAGTTCTCGTCGTCCGGTTGCAACGCTTGGTTAGGCAAATCGAGCGCCATAAAATCGTAGAACGGCACTTCGAAAATTTTCTCAAACTGCTCGGCTATCTTCGCCTCGTCGAAATTTCCGTCGGCGTATTGACGGATAGCGTACAGCGCAGGCAACAGCGAGAAGAAGGAACATTCCCCGCCGTTATCTCCCCACATCGTAATCAAAACGTTTTCCACGCCATGCTCGCGAACGCTTTCCATTGCAGGACGCATGGTTTCCATAGAAAAACGGTTATGCGGCGCAAATCCGTCCCAAGACCAAGCCCCGCCCGCAAACCAAGTCGGCTTGCCGATTTTTTTATGCGCCGCGAGGTTGCAATCGTAATCGGCTTTTTTCGTATGGTAATAATCCCAATACACGAGGTCCACCCCGTTCGGCACGCAATCGATTACCTCTTGCGGCATTTCGAACGTTTCGCCTACGTAATAATTCCCGCCGTTGGCAAGGCGGAAGAACATATCGCTCCACATATGCGGTTTGAATCCGTATTTTTCGGCAATCGCAAGCACTTTTTGCAAATGCCGCGACAAAAGCTCGAAACGGTTTTGATAACCGTGCTTGTCGAGGTATCTTCCGAGCCCGACCATATGCGCCTCGTCCATACCGATATTCACAAGCCGCGAGGTGAAATTCTGCGCAATGCTTTGGAACATTTTTTCTATGAGCGCATACGTTTTTTCCTCGTCAATAAGCAAAATATTCGCCGTATCGCGAACGGACGCATAAGCGGGGTGCTTGAAAATCCCTTCAAGGTGCGCAAGCGTTTGTATGCAGGGAATAAGCTCCACCCCCTTTTCCTGCGCATAGACGTCGATTTCACGGATTTCCGCGCCCGTGTATCTGCCGCGCATATACCCAAAGTACGGCTCGTCCTCTATTTCATACGTATCCTCCGTATACAGTTCAAGCGTGTTGTAACCGAGCTTGACGAGCTCGTCTATCATTTTCTTAACTTGCGACACTTTGAGCACCGCGTTCCGCGAGCAATCAAGCATAACGCCAAAACGTTTATATTGCATATTTCCACCTCATTATTTTCTTACTTATTATTATACCATAATATTCCTTTTTGTCAAGGGTATAGCGACATAAATTTTTTCAAAAAAACAAAAAACTTTTCTCAAACGGTGGACGAACGGCGTAATTTATGGTATAATAAAATTATGATAGCAAAACGAGTAATCGCCTTTGATATAGGCGACAAACGAATCGGCGTTGCGGTAAGCGACCCGTTCAATGAATACGCTATGCCCTGCGAGACGTATTTCCGCACCCGTTCCTTTGAAACGGACGTGCGCGCCATTGCCAAAATCGCGGCGGACAAGGGCGTTGGAGTAATCGTATGCGGGTTGCCCGTATTTACCGACGGCACGGAAAGCGAGCAGACGGAAAAAACGCGACGGTTTATTGCCGCGCTTGAAAAAGCAACGGAATTGCCTATCGTGATTGAGGACGAGCGGTTCACCACCGCAGAGGCAAAGGAAACGCAAATGCTCGGCGGCGTGAAACAATCGCGGCGCAAGCAAACAGTCGATTCGATTGCCGCGTCCTTTATCCTCGAAAGCTATCTCAAAAAACAGAAAAATTATGAAAAGGAGAAACTTATGAAAGAACAAATCAGCACGGAAGAATACGAGGACGAGCTCGAACGTATTATCGAGCTGGAAGACGAGGACGGCAACGTGGAAAAATACCTGCATATCGGCACGATTGAATACCGCAGCGAATGGTATTGTTTTTTCCAAAAAGCCGAGCCTGAAACGGAGGAAGAAGAGGACGAGGTCGTCATGTTCCGCTTGGTGGGCGAGGGCGACGACAAACGCCTTGAAACGCTCGACGACGAACAGCTTATGGACGAGGTTTTCGCGGAATTCTGTCATCAATACGAGGACTTTGAAAACAGCGAAGAGGCAATGCAATTAGAATAAAATAAAGATACAGGAGAATTAGATTTATGGGTATGTTACAAGGCAAAGTCGCCGTCGTTACGGGCGGCACGAGAGGTATCGGACTTGCTATCGTGAAAGCGTTTTTGGAAGAGGGCGCAAGCGTGGCGTTGTTCGGGTCAAGACAGGAAACGGTTGACAAGGCGCTCGCGGTGCTGAAAGCAGAGAACGCGGCGTATCCCGTTATCGGGCTTTCCCCCGATTTGAGTAAATATGCGGAAATCGAAAACGCGATGCAACAGGTCAAGGCGCAGTTTGGAAAAATCGACGTGCTCGCCAACAACGCAGGCGTGTCCGCGCGCGAACCTATCTACGATTACGCACCCGACGCGTTTGAGAAAGTAATTGATTTGAACGTCAATTCCGTGTTCTATTGCGCCAAAGCGGTTGCGCCGATTATGAAAGCGCAAGGCGGCGGTTCGATTATCAACACGAGCTCTATGGTCAGCTTATACGGTCAAGCGGCGGGCTGTTCTTATCCCGCCTCTAAATTCGCGGTGAACGGGCTCACCAAATCGCTCGCGCGCGAGCTCGGCAAGGACAATATCCGCGTGAATGCGGTCTTGCCCGGCGTTACGCGCACGGATATGGTCGCGGCGTTGCCCAAAGAAATGGTAGACAGAATTGCGGCGACAATCCCGCTTGGCAGAGTCGGCGAACCCGAAGAGGTCGCCAACGCTTTCGTGTTCCTTGCAAGCGATAAAGCAAGCTATATCACGGGCGCACTCCTCTCCGTAGACGGCGCAACGCAAGTCTAAAACGCCGCGCGTATATTTTCCCTTATCCTTTCACATACTGCTCCTATAAGCGTAAATCGCCCTTTCGCGGAATTTACGGCAAGGAGGAAAAGTATGGAAAAATTTGCAATCGGGCTTTTGCTCGGCGGCGTTGTCGGTGCGCTCATCACGACGAATAATTATAAAATGCGTACGCTCGTTAAGAGAGGGCAAGAGGAAGTGCAAGCCAAGCTCGACGAGTTGATGGACGAAAAGCTCCGCGCGTTCGAGGATAAAGACTCGGAAAAGAAATCGGAAAAAGAGAAAGAGAAAAAAGAGGACGGCAAGGTGCGTAAAGCGCGCGCCGAAAAATAACGGCAAACGCAAAGCCCGACCGCTATAAGCGGTCGGGCTTTGCGTTTCTTATCGCGCTGAAAGCTCCTCTTTGAGCTTGGCGTTTTCCTCTTGCAATCGCGCGTTTTCCGTTTTGAGCGCGAGCGCCAAACGGTCGTATAACGCGTTAATCTCGTTTTCTAATCGCCGACGTAAAAATTCACGGTTGAACGAGGCGTTCTTTTCGGGTTTTTTCGCGCTTGCCCGCTCGCGCAGTCTTTGCGTTTCCTCTTGTAATCCCAACTCTTCCGCAACCCGCGCAATACGCTCGGGTGATTTTTTCAGCGTGTTGCGGTATTTGTTTTGAAGTCGCAACATCAGCTTATCGTCGCCGCCCGAAAGATTGAAAATGGCGCGGCGCACAGACAAGCCCTTGCTCTTTTCCGTTAAAATGCTTTTGAGCGCATTGTCCGTCTCCTCTTCGGTAAATTCGCGAATTTTTTCCACCGACAGACTCGAACCGTCTAAAAGCCGCACAATCCGCTCGTCCTGCTTTTCGTTTTTCATCAATGCGTAGTAATAATTCCGAACGCTACCCTTTGCACGACCGCGTTGCAGTCCGTAGGATTCGAACAGATACGTAAGCGTTTTGCCCTTGCTTTTGCCTTCCTTGATAAATTCGACAAGGCTTTTTGCCTCTTCTTCCGTGTAACCGTTAATCTTATTCATAAAAAATCCCTCCGTTTGGTTTTGCAAAAATTATTGACGGATTTTTTCATTTTATACTTTTTCCCACAAAAAAAGCATAGGATATTTTATGAAAATTTATTTTTTATCCTCCGAGCCCTGCGCGCTGACGGTAGGCGAGGCGTATTTGGGGCTTGTAGACAAGTTCGAACGGTTTGCCGAAATCAATCTCAAAGACAACCTCTTCGTGCGCTTTACGCCTGAAAAAGCAAACCCGCTCGGTTTTTTCTTGAACGAAAGCGTGCAGTTTACTCCGCCTGACGGGTGCGAGGTATATTTGCTCGACGGCGCGCTCGCTATCTATGCGCGCGACTTCCCGCCGCGCGCGACTGCCTTGAACGTACTTGCGCAAAAACGCTTTGATTGCGGCACACTCACCCTCTTTTATCAAGGCGCGCTGCAACT
Organism: Clostridia bacterium; assembly: GCA_017453145.1. GTDB lineage: Bacteria > Bacillota > Clostridia > Christensenellales > Borkfalkiaceae > Scatosoma. Next base: position 9,271 of record JAFTKT010000073.1, on the reverse strand, counting down.
GTCCATTGAAACGGCAAAAGGCTTTTTCGTCTCAACCCTGCCCCCTGCCTTTGAAAAAGCCGAGCTGTTTTTTGAAAGCGGTTTGTTCTTTCTGAAAACGCCCGAACGGCTCGCCGCGTACACGCAAACGGGCAAGCAGGTTTTACTCGAAAACGTTTTGTCCTGCTCGTTTGAAAACGGCGTACTTTCCGCGCGATTGCCCCTTAGCGACTCGCTCGGCCGTGTTGCCGATTGTAAGTGGGAGCTCGACGAAGACGGTTTGAGAAGAACGCAATGCACGCTGTTACAGGCACGGACATACAACGGCGACAATCATGCGCAAACCCTGCGCGACGAGCTTTTGCCCTTTGCCTTTTTCGAAAGCGTGTTACTCGGCGCAGACGTTTCCCCGTTTTTATCGGAAGAGCTGTTGCCGCAAGCGGAAAAATTAAAGGATTTTTTAGGTCATTTTGTCGCCGTAACGCTCACGCCCTCCCCCAACGTCTGCGGGCTTGTCTATGAAAAAAGCGAACGGTTGTTTGAAGTGATTCCCTTTACGGTAACGCTCGAACAGGGCAAGATTGCGGACGTACGGCGTTGACGCGGATTTTGCCGTTCGGATAACTTTTACGGTGCACGTAACAAACCGCCTGTGGCGTATTGCCACAGGCGGTTTGCTGGTGCAACCAAAGGGACTCGAACCCCTAGCCTTCGGTTCCGTAGACCGACGCTCTATCCAATTGAGCTATGGATGCAAGTATGAAATTGTGTTTTGCGTCGCTCTACGTTCCGTAGACCGTTCTCTCGCAACGCAAGGTGGACGTTGCGTTCGGTCAGCGTTCGCGCCCTCTTATGCGCTCTCTCACCTCGATTGTTCAAAAAGCATTATCAATGCTTTTTCAACGAACAATCTCGCCGCTCTATCCAATTGAGCTATGGATGCAAGTATGAAATTGTGTTTTGCAATACTCTATCCAATTGAGCTAACAGTACTTTTGGGAAATTATTGCGCACTTTTTCCAAAGTGCTTATATAGTATAGAATGTTTTTCCGCTTTTGTCAACTGTTTTTGCGAGTTTTTTAAGGATTTTTAGAAAATCTTTTTTGCGGCGGGCGCGGACGCGCCCGCCGCAATTTTTCAAAGCCAAAGCGCCGCCGCGCCCAAAAGCCCCGCACTGTTGCCAAGCTCCGCTATCAAGACGGGTACTTGCGGACCCATTTTACCCGCGAAAAGTTCTTCGTCGACAATTTTCTGCAACGGCTTTACCAGCGTTTCGCCTTGCGCGCATACGCCGCCGCCCAAAATAATGACGTCGGGGCGGAATATATTCGCAAAATTCGTCAATCCGCAACCCAAGTGCGCGATATAACTATCCACCACTTCTTTCGCGTAGTCGTCCGTTTCATAATAATCGAAAGCCGTTTTACCGTCGACGTTTTCCAAGCCGCCTACCGACCACATTTTGCTGTCTTTGTGCTTTTCCATCATTTCTTTGGTGTCGCGAATGAGCGCAGTCGCCGACGCATACGCCTCCAAACAGCCTTTCCGTCCGCACGTGCATGCCTTTCCGCCTGCGACAATTACGCTATGCCCAAGCTCCGCGCCCGCGCCTTGATTGCCCTCGACAAGTTTGCCGTCTACCACGATACCGCCGCCCACGCCCGTACCGAGCGTAATCATAATCGCGTTTTCGTATTTCCGTGCCGCGCCGAATTTCACTTCGCCGAGTGCGGCGACGTTTGCATCGTTGGCGATTTTCACAGGCAGACCCGTAAAGCGTTCTACGACCGCACCAATTGCAAAATTTCTCCAACGTAAATTATTCCAATAAATCACGACGCCCGTTTTACCGTCTATCATACCGGGCGCGCCGATACCGATTCCCCGCACGTCCTTATTCTCCAAGCCCGCTCGCGCAATCAAGTCCTTTGCAAGGCTCGCTATATTTTCCGCGACGCCCTCCGCGCTTAACTCTTTGCCGGTCGGGACTTTATCCGAAACCAAAATTACGCCGTCCTCGCGCACGATACCGCCCTTGATGAACGTACCGCCCAAATCAATACCTACGAAATACTTCTTGTCCATTCCTCTTTTCTCCTTTATAAATCAAATGCAATCGCCGTTACGTCGTCGGAATATTTCCCTCCGCAGAACACGCCAAGTGCGGTTTTGAGTTTTCCGATAAAATCCTCTGCGCCGCGAGATTGCAACAACACGCTTTCCGTCCGCGCGAGCCCGAACAGCTCGCCTTTTTCGTTCGCGCATTCCGTTACGCCATCGGTGAGCAGAACGAGTAAATCGCCTTTCTCATAGGGCAAGGCGCGTTCCTGATACGCAAACCCCTCTATCCAGTTGGAAATAGGCGGCGCGGGCGATTCGATTTCGTGGATACCGCCCTCCGTTTTCAATAAAATAGGCGCGTTGTGCCCTGCCGAGACGTAGTGCAAGAGCCCGTTTTGCTTATCGATACGCACCGCCGCAAGCGTGATATACGAACGCTCGTCCTGCCCCAGCTCGTTAAATTTCATATTCAGCTTTATCAAAGCTTTGGCAAGGTCAGGTTCTTTCCTATCAAAACCCGCCTTAACGAACGCCGAAAGCATGCCCGCCGAAACGCCCTTGCCCGATACGTCGGCAAGTACGCCGTAGGTTTGTCCGTTGCATTCGTACACGTCGGGCAAGTCGCCGCCCACACCCAGACAGGGGATATACGTGAACGCATACGGCACACCGCCCATGCTTTTTCCCGCAGGGAGTAGGCGTTGCTGTAAGCGTTTTGCCGACAGCATTTCCCGCTCCATTTCCGTTTGGTACGTACCGTCCGTGAGTCCTAAAAACAGTTTGCCTTTCTTATCGACGGGCAGGATACGGATACGCACGGAAATTTTATCCGTGCGGTCGGCGTGCTGAACGGTGGTGGTGAACGTTTCCGTCTTTTCCGCGCCGTCCGCGATTGCCGCTTGCATTACCCGCAGGAAGGTGCAATACCCGCACGCTGGGCTTTGTCCGCAACCGCCTGCCTCTTTGCACGCGAGCGCTTGCGCGAGCGTGCCTTTGGAGCTTGCCTGCTCGGAGAAGGAGCGCCGAAACGCTGCGTTCGTGTATTTCACGCGCAGCTTTCCGTCGAATACGAACACCCCTTGCGGAAGTGCATCGAATAATTTTTTATACGTTCCGTTCGTCATATTGATTTTGATAGATTGCCTGAATTTTGTGTAAGCTTATCTGTAAAACTTCAAACCGCCGCAAACTTTAACTTCGAAATCCAGCTCCTTGTACAATTCGCCGTCAAGCTGCACGGTGCAAGGGGTTGCGGGGGTAAATTTCAGTCTGTCGCAAAGGAAATGCTTGGTCAGGGGATACTCTAAAATTTTGCCTTTCATCAACGCCAAAAACGCCTTGATGATTTTCAGTTTTCCGCCAATGCAGTCCACAATCACCGCGTTGAGCTTTTTATCGGCTATCTCCGCCGCAGGACAAATACGGATACCGCCGCCGAACTGCGAGCCGTTGCAAGCCGCCGCAAGCAACACGTCCCGCTCCTCCGTTTCGCCGTCGTGCTCGATTTGTACCTTGATACCCTTGAACGCGAACAGACTTTGCAAAAGCGAAAGCAAGTATTTGATTTTGCCTTTCATTTTACCGCGTTTGCAACGCTCTAACACGTCCACGTCCATGCCAATTCCCGCGACGTTCATGCAACGCACGCCACCGACTTCTAAATAATCGGTGTCCTTCGCCTCGCCACCAATTATCAGCTCCGTCGCCTTGACGGGGTCGAGCGGAAGCGCGAGCTTTTCCGCAAAATCGTTGCCTGTGCCCGACGGAATTAAACCCAAACGACAATTAGCAGGGTCGGCGATACCGTTGAGCACCTCGTGCAGCGTACCGTCGCCGCCGTGCGCAATTACGTCCGTTTCCCCCGCCTGCGTAAGTTCGCGAACAATTCTCGTCGCGTCCTTTTCGCCTTGCGAAAGGTGGGTTTGAAAACTTACGCCGTTTCGGGAAAACACGTTTTCAATCAGTTCTAAATTGTTTTTAGCTTTGGTTTTTCCCGCTACGGGGTTGGAAATAATGTGGAATTTCTTCATTGGTAGTTACTCGCTTGAAAATTTTTCGCTAAATATATTATATAATACTTTTCGAATAATTGCAATTTATTTTCGTTTTTGTTATACTGTTATTATTAAATATTCTTAAAATTTTTGTAAAATTCGGAGATTGTATGCGTCAAATCCTGCCCAGACCCCTGTTTACCCTTGCAAAAAACTGTCCTGCGCCGCTCTACGTCGTGGGCGGTTGCGTGCGCGATTTTCTCGCAGGGCTAACGCCAAAGAATAATCAACGCGACTACGACCTTTGCTCGCCCTTGCCGTTTGACAGCTTTTGCGAGGTTGCCAAGCAAGCGGGTTATACCGTCAAAGCCGTCTATAAAAATACGGGCACGGTCAAGCTCCAAGACCAAACGGGCACGGAATACGAATACAGCTGTTTCCGCTCGGATAAATACGTTCGCGGCGTACACGTCCCCACCGAAATCACGTTCACGACGGACATTTCCCTCGACGCGCGGCGGCGGGATTTTACCGCAAATGCCGTGTATTATCATATCCAAGAAGATACTTTTATCGACCCGCTCGGCGGCATCAAAGCGATTGCCGAAAAGCGGCTTTCGACGGTTGCTCCTGCCGAAAAGGTGTTCTCGGAGGACGGCTTGCGGCTTTTGCGGCTTGCGCGCCAAGCGGCAACGCTCGGCTTTGCGCCTGATGCTGATTGTCTTGCGGGCGCGACGCGTAACGCCGCGCTGATTGCGGATATTTCCCCCGAACGCGTTTTTGCGGAGTTGCTTGCCATTCTTTGCGCCGAAGAGAAATACGGCGTGAAAAACGGGTGCTACAACGGCTTGAAACTGCTCGATACCACGCGCGTGCTCGATTATATCTTGCCCGAGCTTGCGGCGGGACGGGGGTTACGCCAACGCCCCGATTTTCATAAATACGACGTGTTAGAACACTCCCTGCGCGCGGCGGCGTATGCCGAGCCGTGCGTGAGGCTTGCCGCGCTGTTGCACGATATAGGCAAGCCGTTTTGCGCGAAACGGGACGGGAACGTGCACGCGCACCCCGAAGAGGGCGCGGCGCTCGTGCGCCGCGTGTTATCGCGGCTCAAAGCCCCGAAACGGGTGATTGACGAAACGGCGAAACTGACTGCCTTGCACATGTATGACTTCAACTGTCAAACGGGCGAAAACAAGCTCAAACGGTTCTTCGTCGCATACCTGCCCCTGCTCAATCGACTTTTGGCGGTAAAGCAAGCGGATTTTTCCGCGTGCACGGACGACTTCTCGCCTGCGCCGACTTGCGTGCGTTGGCGCGAGCTTTTAGATAGGCTCAAAGCCGAACGCGCGCCTTTAACCGTCAAGGAACTTGCCCTTTCGGGAAAGGACTTAATCGACGACGGCGTGGAAAAGAGCCGCGTTTCGGAAATCTTGCAAAAGCTACTCGAACACGCCGTTTGCAATCCCAAAGAGAACGAAAAAGAACGCTTGAAAAAGCTCGCAAGAAAATTATAGCCGCCGACCGTCCGCAGTCGGCGGTTTTTTATTAGAGTTTTGAAACGGTTACGCCGTCTTCTATCGACGTTTCGTAGAACGTCGCCGCATAGCCGATTTCCGCGCAATACGCCGCACCGACTTGGGCAATAAAGTCCGCCACCGCCGATTTTTTGACGATGGAAATCGTACAGCCGCCAAAACCGCCGCCAATCATGCGCGAGCCCAGACAGTCCTTGTGCGCTCTTGCGTGCGCCGACAATGCGTCGAGCTCCTTGCCCGTTACTTCGTATAAATCGCGGAGGCTAAAATGACTTTCGTTCAAAAGTTTGCCCAGCTCCGCCAAATCGCCCGCTTTGAGCGCGGTAACCGCCCTATTCACGCGCTCGCATTCCGCGACGACGTGCTCGGTGCGGGGGAGGAGCGTGCCCGACAACAACGGCTTGACTTCTGCAAAGTCTTGCATAGAAAGCTCGGCAAGACAGGAGACGTTTTTCGACGTTTGTATAATTTTGAGCGCCGCTTCGACCTCTTGACGGCGTTCGTTGTATTTGCTTTCGACAAGCGAGTGCGGTTTGTTGCAATTTGCCACCACCAAGCAATACTCGCCCAGCTGTAAGGGCACGTATTCATAGGCAAGCGTGGCGCAATCAAGCAAAATCGCGTGGTCCTTTTTCCCCATTGCCGACGCGAATTGGTCCATAATCCCGCAATTCACGCCCGCGTATTCGTTTTCCGCTTTTTGCGAAAGCTTGGCGAGTTCGACTTTGTCATAAGCCACGCCCGCGTATTCACAGAGCGCGACCGCCGTCGACACCTCGATTGCCGCCGAAGAGGACAAACCGCTCCCGAACGGCACGGTGCAATCATAATATAAATCGCAACCGACAAGCGCAATGCCTTTGTTTTGAAGTTCCAACGCCACTCCCGCTTGGTAGTTCCCGATTTTTAAGTTTCTGTATCCGTCCAAGCTGTGTATATCCAGCTCCACGCTCCCCTCGATACCGTTAAACGCAAGCCGTATTTTATCCGAGCCCGTTTTTTTGCCGTAGACGTTGCAACGGAGATTGAGCGCGGCGGGGAACACCTTGCCCCCGCAATAATCGACGTGCTCGCCGATTACGTTAATACGCCCTGCCGCCGTGAATAGCTCTTCTGCGGGCGCGCCGAAATTTTTCAAAAATTGTTCTTTTGCATTTGCTTTTTGCATAACTTTCACCTCGCAAGAAAGATTATACGATATTTTTGCGCGTTTGTCAACCGCACGAGCGCGCTTTTATCAAAAAAGGCGGGTTACCCCGCCTTTTTCCGTAGGAAATTACGGCAATGAAATTTTGCTTATGCCAAGTGAAGGATTTATTTTATTTCATTTTTGCAAGGAAAAAATTTCATACCAAAGGGATTTCACTTTTAGCACTTGGCTAAAAATTTCATTAAATAGTAAATTGTTTTAATGGCGGGCGCACAACGAAAAAATCGCGCCGAGCGGTTGCCGCTCGGCGCGATTTCTCGTCTTTTCCGTTTTTTTACTTATTGCGCTTGCACGTTGATTGCGCGAAGTTTTTCGGGATTTTTCGGGTCTTGTTCCGTTTCAAACGTAACCTTTTGTCCCTCTTTCAAGCGTCTGTATCCCTCTGCAATGATTGCGGAGAAATGCACAAACACGTCGTCGCCGCCCTCGTCGTTGGCGATAAAGCCGTATCCTTTTTCCGCATTGAACCATTTTACAGTTCCTTGACTCATCTTCTCACCCTCCTTACAATTTTCTCCCCGTCAAAATCGTGCTATGGGCAAGCAAACCGAACACAACTCACCGCGACAAAAGCGCGATTTTTATCCGTTACTGCTTTATTATAACACATTTTTTAGGAAATTGCAACATTTCGAACGCTTTTTTTTGCATTTTTATCATTTTCTTCAAAAAAAGAATATTTTATGCGTTTTTATCGTCATTTAATAGACTTTATTCGTTCTTTGTGTTATAATCTATCCGTATAATAATCTCATAGAGGGGTTTTTATGGATATTTTAGAAGTTCTGAAAGTTATTCTGCTCGGGATTGTCGAGGGCATCACCGAGTGGTTGCCCGTGTCCAGCACGGGGCATCTTTTGCTCGTTGACGCAATCCCTGCCCTTACGCTAAACGCCTCCGAAGCGTTCAAGGAAATGTTTTTCGTCGTCATTCAGCTCGGCGCAATCCTTGCCGTCGTCGTGGCGTTTTGGTCGAAACTCTTCCCGTTCAAACGCGAAACCGTCGCCATCGCAAATGAAAAGGAAACGGGCGGTATTCAAAAGCGTATTATTGCCGATAAAGGCATTTTAACGCTTTGGGGAAAGGTGCTCGTCGCCTGTCTGCCTGCGGCGGTGATTGGGATTTTGTTCGACGATTTGCTCGAAGAATACCTGCACACTCCGCTCGTGATTTCCCTCACGCTCATTCTCTACGGCGTGGCGTTTATCGTGGTGGAAAAATATAACCAAAACAAAGAGTTGCCGCTTAAAACGACGGCGGAAATCAGCTATAAGCACGCTTTGATTATCGGCGCGTTTCAAGTGCTTTCGCTTATTCCCGGAACGTCGCGTTCGGGCGCGACGATTTTGGGCGCGCTGCTTATCGGCGTCGCTCGGCCTGCGGGCGCGGAGTTTACGTTCTTCCTCGCTATCCCCGTGATGGCGGGCGCAAGCGCGATTAAGCTTTTGAAGTTCTTATTGGAAAGCGGCGGCTTTGCGGGCGCGGAAATCGGATACCTTTTCATCGGCTCGCTCGTGGCGTTCGCCGTGTCGCTCGTAGCGATTAAATTCTTGATGAAATTCGTGCAAAAACACGATTTCACGCTGTTCGGTTGGTATCGTATTGCGCTCGGCGCGGTAGTCATTGCCACGCTCATTTTACCGCCGTTCTTTGCATAATTTATTTTGAATCTTTTTTAAGGAGAATCCTTTTTTATGGATATTGAACAAATTGATAAAAATTTTCAAGTGCAACCCATTAACGAACCCGACGTCGAATGGTTCGACGTTACGCAAGCACCCTTTTCCTTGCACGGCGTATACTACGACGAACAGGTAGAATGTTTTCGGCGTATGCCGCAGGACGTTGCGGACAAGGTGAACGTGGGCGTGAGCGGAATGGCTACGCACGCGGCGGGCGGCAGAGTTCGGTTTATGACTAACTCGCCCTACGTTGCCGTGAAATGTGTGGCGCGGTTTGAAAACAGTATGACGAATATGACGTGGATAGGAAAATGCGGGTTCGGCTTATACGCAGGCAACGAGTTTTTCGGCACGGTGCATTGTCAATATAATCCGAAAACACCGACGGTAGAGGGAAAATTCGCCTTTGAGGGCGTGCGGTATTTGCCCACCCTGTCGTTGGAAGAAATTACCGTCAATATGCCTTTATATAACAGCGTTTATAAAATGTACGTCGGTTTGAAAAAGGGTAGCGCGTTGCAGGAGGCAAAGCCCTATGCCTACCAAAAGCCCGTCGTGTACTACGGTAGTTCGATTACGCAAGGCGGCTGTGCGTCGCATCCTGGAAACGATTATCAGTCGTTCCTCTCCCGTTGGCTGGATTGCGAGCATATCAATCTCGGTTTTTCGGGGAGCGCGAAAGGCGAGCCTGCTATGCGCGACTATCTCGCTACGCTCGATATGTCCGTGTTCGTGCTTGACTACGACCACAACGCGCCGAACGAGGAGCATTTGCAGGACACGCATTATCTCGTCTACGAGGCGGT
>JAFTKT010000072.1 GCA_017453145.1 Clostridia bacterium | reverse complement strand
CCCGCAAAAAACGAGTGGAGCGGGTGATGGGAATCGGACCCACGCGGCCAGCTTGGAAGGCTGGAATTCTACCATTGAACTACACCCGCATTTATCACATTTCCGCGCCGTATCGACAACGCCTGTATATAATAGCATTATTCACAAAAATTGTCAAATCATTTTCGCGCCTTTTTTCAAAAAAATAAAAAAAATTTCAAGAAAATTAGTTTTTTGTAAAAACGAACATAAAAATGTGAATTTTTTACTCAATTTAGAAAAAATAGAAAAATTACGCGTATTCATTTCCCTATTTAGGAAAAAAGTGTTATAATAATATAGTATTTAACGCACGATTAAAAATCCGAACCCCGAGCGGAATAAAAGTATCCACGTATAGACGTTCAAAACGCCAAGCAAAGGCATCAAAACCATAAGCAATAAATCGCAACGCCTAAATTTGAACAAGAACATACAAACGTAGATAGTAATCGCTCCGCCGAGCGCACCCGTAATGCACAGTTTGCCTAAATATTTTTGCGGCGGGTTTTGCGGCAGAGGCGTGGACGGGTCGGAGGCGGACGCGAGCGGTTCGGCTTGGCGTTTCACCTCATTCTCCCGTTCCTTTTCGGAAAAGGTTTTTACAAGCATAAACGCATAGAAGTTGATTGCGACGATATACGCAATCAATAGAATATACAAAATCAACATACTAACAGTTTTCCCAACCGTTTGAAAAAAATTACAGAGGTACAAAATATTATGAAAAAAAGAGCACTTGTCAGCGTATCCGATAAAACGGGTATCGTAGAATTTTGCAAACGCCTGATTGCGTGTGATTTTGAAATCATTTCGACAGGCGGCACGGCGAAAGCGTTGAAAGACGCGGGACTTCCCGTTATCGGGATTAGCGAGCTTACGGGTTTCCCCGAATGCTTAGACGGCAGAGTGAAAACGCTGCACCCGATTGTGCACGCAGGCTTGCTTGCTATGCGTTCCAACCCCGAGCATATGGAGCAGCTTGAAAAATTGAACATCAACACAATCGACGTCGTTGCCGTCAATTTATATCCCTTCAAAGCCACGATTTCCAAACCAGGCGTATCCTTTGCCGACGCGGTGGAAAATATCGATATAGGCGGTCCTACCATGATTCGCGCGGCGGCGAAGAACTATCAAGACGTCGCGGTGGTGGTTGACCCCAAAGACTATGAACGCGTGCTCTCCGAGTTGGAGGCGGGCGAAATCACGCTTGATACCAAAAAATACTTACAATATAAAGTATTCGCGCACACGGCGGTATACGACAGCATGATTTCCAACTACCTTGCTGAGCAGCTGGGTATTCGTTATCCCGACAGCATCACGTTCGCATATGAAAAGGCATAGGACATGCGCTATGGCGAGAACCCGCATCAAGGCGCGTCCTATTATAGCGAGGAGTTTATCCGCGCAGGCTCGTTGTCTAAAGCGAAACAGCTTTGGGGTAAGGAGCTTTCCTATAATAACATCAACGACGCGAACGGCGCGCTCGAACTTGTCAAAGAGTTTGACGAGCCTTGCGTTGTCGCGAGCAAGCACGCAAATCCCTGCGGCGTAGGCGTAGGCGCAACGGTTTGCGAGGCGTATATGAAAGCGTATGAAAGCGACCCCGTGTCCGTGTTCGGCGGCATTTTGGCAATCAATCGCGTAGTGGACGCGGCAACGGCGACGGAAATCAATAAAATCTTTATTGAAATCGTAATTGCGGAGGGCTTTACGGACGAGGCGCTCGAAATTCTTAAAACCAAGAAAAACATACGTCTTTTGGAGTTGCCCGATATTCGGGTTCGCCGCGAGAAGAACGCCTACGATATGAAAAAGGTCTACGGCGGCTTGCTGATTCAAGACTACGACGAAACGCTGTTTGCGGAAGAGAACGTGAAAGTGGTAACCGAGCGCGCGCCGACGGCAGAGGAAATGAAAGCCTTACTGTTCAACTGGAAAGTCGTTAAATACACCAAATCGAATGCAATCGTAATCGGTTTGGAGGACAGAACGACGGGTATCGGAATGGGGCAAACAAACCGTATTTGGGCGGCACAACAGGCGATTGAACACGCGGGTGAAAAAGCGAAAGGCTCGGTAATGGCGAGCGACGCGTTTTTCCCGTTCCCCGATTGCGTCGAGGAGTGCGTGAAAGCGGGGATTACCGCGAGTATCCAACAGGGCGGAAGTTTAAGAGACCAGCTCTCGATTGACGCTTGCAACGCGGCTGGAATTGCCATGATTTTCGTGGGCGACAGACATTTTAGACATTAAAAAGTATAAAAATGGGCGGGATTGCAAATGCAATCCCGCCCATTTTATGATAAGCGTTATTCGTTATTTTGCGGCATTTTCGTTGCCTTGTACTCCGCAATCGCCTTAGACAGTTGGTCGGGGCAAGACGTGTTACCTTTACAGCGAATTCCCGCAAGGAGGGCGGCTACCTCGTCGATGTCCTTGCCCTCAACGAGCCGCGCGATACCTTGTAAATTACCGCCGCAACCGCCGATAAAACGGACGCCGTGCATTTTGTTATCCGCGTCCACGTCGAATAAAATTTGTCTGGAACAAGTTCCTTTTGTTGAATAAGTAAACATATAATAATACCTCGTGATATGATTTTTCGGTTTGCAAAAGCTGCAAGCCGTGTGTTTTGAATGAAAAAGTGAAAGTGGTTAATCTACAAGCGTATCGTAGATAGCGGAATAAAGCTCGGATGCTTTACTTTCCCAATTCTTATAGATATTCTGCGCCGTTTTCTTGTTAGGCACGACGAATTTGAGCTCTAACATAGGCTGTACGGGCGCAAGGATTTTGACGAACACGGTATACGTCCCGTCCACGTTTTGATAATAATCGGATTTACATTCTTGGCGGTTGCGGAGCTTGCCGCTGTTTTTCTTGACGAAAGCCGAGATTTCGTTTCGGGTACTTTTCGGGATATTGATATAAAAATTATTCAAGCTTTCTCTGCCGTCGCTGGTGATAGCGTAGAGCGGTTCTTCGACGGGTGAGGGAATATGGCAAATGAACCCGTCCTCTAAAAGGCGGGGGATTAATTCTTTGCAGTCCATATAATTCAGCCAAGCGTTCCCGGCCGTGCACATTTCCAAAATGGTGCGTTCAGACAAGGGGCTTTCCATTTTATCGAAAACGAAAAGCACGATAAGCTTATTGACGGAAGTTTCACCCTGAATTTGCATAATTACTCCTTTTTTTGAAAGGGAAAACAGCCGCAAAGGAACTCCGTGCGACCGTTTTCGGTTGTTTTCATTTGTTACAACGACTCAAAGCATGCAGCCGTTCAATGGCTTCGAAAAAAAGTACCGACGAAACCGTGATAACCGATTACGCCTCGAATTTTTTCAATTTGTTCATGAAATCGTCGCAGTCGTCGCTATAAGCCTCGACCGTAACGGGTTGCGACAAGTCGAGCGAGAAAATACCGAGAATGGATTTCGCGTCAACGACGTATCTGCCGCTTTTAAGTAAAATTTCGTAAGGATATTCTTGCGTGATATTTACAAACTCCTTTACTCTTTGCGCCATTTCCAAAGAAATTTTTATTGATTTCATAATAAAGTACACCTCCTAAAAATCAATCTTGATTACATTATACAAAATTTTTTTGAAAAAATCAAGGTATTTGAAGAAAAAATATTTTTTATTTTTTGAATTTGTGCTATAATGATACCAAAACAAATAAAACCTATCGAAAATAACTAACGGAGAGAATTATGACAAACGTAGAAAAAACAGTCGCAAAAAACTATATTTACAAGGGTAAAATCTTGAATTTACGGGTAGACGACGCCCTGCTTGCAAACGGAGCGCCCTGCAAACGGGAAATCGTAGAGCACGGCGGCGGCGCGTGCGTGTTATATGAAGAGGACGGAAAAATACTGTTCGTTCGGCAATACCGCTATGCCTACGGCGAGTTCGTCTTGGAATTACCTGCAGGCAAAATCGACAAGGACGAAGAGCCGAAATGCGCGGCGGCACGGGAGTTGGAAGAGGAAACGGGCATAAGAGCGGCGCGTTTGGAGCTGTTGCACGAAATTTATCCCTCGCCCGGTTATACGAACGAACGCATCTATTTATACCGCGCGTTTGACGGTGAGCAGGTACAGGCGCATCCTGACGAGGGGGAGTTTTTAGAAGTGGAACGGCTTTCCGTCGAAGAAATCAAAGTTGCGCTCAAAGCAGGGCGTATCAAAGACGCGAAAACACTGATTGGTATACAGGCGTATTTATTAGAGAAATAAAAAACGGGGGTCGGAAACACCGACCCTCGTCTTTTGCTTGGGTAAACAAGCAAGGAGAAAAGGAGAAAAATGAAGAAAAAATGAAGAGAAAATGAAGAGAAAATCAACGGCAGCCGCAGTTACAGCAGTTGCAAGGCGGCGTGAGGATAGACGCGAGCGTTCCGTTCTTATAAAGGCAGAACAAAAGCGCGACTAAAATGGGCAATCCGCAGCCGCTGAACAGGTTAGAACAGAAGAAACCGTCTTTCGAGCCGAGTATGAGCAAAGCGATTAAAATCCAAAGGGTAGTATTACCCGTTAAGCAACAATTCATATAAAACCTCCCGTGTTTCGCCGCAGGAGATATGTAAAACGCTTTCTATCGCGCAATAAACCTGCGGGTTTGTTTTTCTATTATCATCATATTCCTCCGTTTTGTTTTTTGTGTAAAAAATCCGCGCCCCTACAAGAAAAAAATGAAAAAGGACTTTTATTTTGTTGCGAAAAACGGAAAAATACGCTATAATATTGCTATCCGTTAGGGGATACGCTATTGCGGTTCTACTAAAACAAACGGATAAATTTATATTTTTTCTACGGGTATCTCAAAAGGAAAGAACCCGATGGAGGTGTTTTATGGAACGGAAAGAACTCTTTTCGGCAAAGGAACTTACAGGCATAGCCGTTTTGCTTGCGCTCGTGATTGTGTTGCAGGCGTTCGGCGGCACGGTAGTAATCGGTGCGGTGCAGCTCAATTTCACGCTCATACCGATTGTACTCGGCGCAATCGTGTTCGGTGCGGGCGTCGGCGCGTTTTTGGGGTTTGCTTGCGGCGTGGTAGTGCTTGTGCAAGTGATTATGGGCGCTGTGCCCTTTTACGCGCTTATTTGGGCAAACGACCCGATTGCAACGGTTTTGACTTGTACGGTCAAAACGACGGCGGCAGGCGCGCTTGCAGGCTGGCTCTACGCATTGCTCTCCAAGAAAAACGAACGCGCGGCGTTGTTTGTGGCGTCGGGGCTCGTACCCGTCGTAAATACGGCGATTTTCATTCTCGGCTGTCTTTGTATGACCAACTCGGTATACGGTATGGCAGGGGGACAAAACGTGCTCGTGTTCATTCTCGTCGGGCTCGTTACGTTCAATTTCTTCATTGAATTTGCCGTCAATCTTTTGGTTGCGCCTGCGCTCCAACGGGTAATTCAAGTCGTAGTAAAAAGGAAATAAAAATATGATTATTTGTATCGATATAGGCAATACCAACATCAAATACGCGCTCTACGAAAAGGACGTGCTTAAAGTGTCTTTCCGCGTATCGACCGATTTCAAGCGTACGTCCGACGAATACGGCGAACAGATTATCGGTATGCTTGACATCAAGGGGATTAAAGCAAAGGACGTAACGGGCGGAATCGTATCCTCCGTTGTGCCGTCGCTCGATTACACGATAGACAAAATGTGCGAGATATATTTCGGGATTAAGCCGCTCCATATCGCACCCGGACTTAAATCGGGCTTGAACATACGTTGCGACAACGCGCGCGAAGTGGGTGCGGACAGAATCGTGAACTGCGTTTCCGCGCTCGTACAATACGGCGAAAAGAAACCTATGATTGTCATTGATTTCGGCACGGCGACGACGTTTAATATTATCAACGAAAACGACGAGTTTATCGGTGGCGTCATCGCGCCCGGCATTAAAGGCTCGCTCGATTCGCTCGTCAACGGCACGGCGAAATTGCCGCGCGTGGAGATTGAAGCGCCGAAAAGCATTATCGCGAAAAACACGGTTACGAATATGCAGGCGGGTATCGTGTTCGGGTTCGCGGGGCTTGTCGAATATATTGTAAAGCGTATTAAAAAGGAACTGAAAACGCAAGACGTGAAAACGATTGCAACGGGTGGATTTAGCAACGTAATTTCCAAAGAAATCGAGTGTATCGACGTGGTGGATAAACTGCTCACGTTAAAGGGATTAAAGTACCTTTACGAGCTGAATGCGGAAGAGGAAAATGTATAAAGACAGGGGGCAGGTGTGAGAATAACGCGCAAGGAGGCGGTTTTATGACGAAAAAAGTAGGCGTTGCGATTTTAGGCTTGGGCGTGGTAGGCGGCGGCGCATATCAAACGCTTGTGGAGCACCACGATTTTTATATGCAAACGCAAAACGTGGATATAACGGTGGAGGCGGTGCTCGTTCGAAACAAGGAAAAAGCGATTGAAAAGGGCGTTCCGAAAAATATTCTCACCGACAATATCGCGGAAGTAATCGCGCACCCGAACGTCGACATTGTGATTGAAACCATCGGCGGGGTAGGCGTTGCGAAAGACTACGTGCTTGCCGCGCTCCGCGAGGGTAAGACGGTGGTAACGGCGAATAAAGAGCTGATTTGCAAATATTCCCACGAATTAGAGCGCGTGGCAAAACGCACGGGCTGTGGCTTATATTACGAGGCGAGTTGCGTGGGCGGCGTGCCGATTATCCGCACTTTGCTCGACGGCGTACAGGCAAACCGCGTGCAGGAAATGATGGGTATTATCAACGGCACGACCAATTATATTTTGACGAAAATGTCGCAAGAGGGCGCGGAATATGCAGACGCGCTCAAAGAGGCGCAACGGCTGGGCTTTGCGGAAGCAGACCCGACGAGCGACGTCGAGGGCTTTGACGCGCTTTATAAGCTTTCGATTTTGTCCTCGCTTGCGTTCCATACGAAAGTTCAGCAGACGAAAATTTTCCGCGAGGGGATTAGTAATATCACCGCGAAAGACATTGCTTATGGAAAACTTCTCGGCTACACCTTAAAACTGCTTGCAATCGGCAAAAGCACCGAACGCGGTCTTGAAGTGCGCGTGCATCCGACGTT
>JAFTKT010000071.1 GCA_017453145.1 Clostridia bacterium | reverse complement strand
TGGGAATGTTGCTGTTTATGACCATTCCTCTGGTAACGCCGTTGAATGCGACGGCGGTGAATGCGGTGCTTTGTCTTGTGGGCGGGCTTGTGTTCGGTATCGGGCTGGGCGCGGTAAGCAAGCTCGTGTTGGATAAAACGAGCTTGGCGTAAACGAATAGAAAAACCCCGCGTTGCTTTTGAAAAAGCAACGCGGGGTTTTGTTTTTGGTGTCTAATTAGTCAACGCGAACCTTGACAACGATTTTTTCAATCGGGCAATTTCCTGCGTTCTTCATTTTCGGCGCGTGCGCGTCGAAGGGGAAAAAGATGGCGAAATCGCCTGCGCCGAGCGTGAACGAGCCGAAATCCTCTTCGGAGAAAAGCGCGCAATCCTTGTCGGCATTGTACGCCTCTTCAGGGAACTTTTCAAGCGTTTTCCAACCGAACGTTTCCTTGCCGCTCACGATATATTGCACGTCGATATATTTTTGGTGCGCCTCGAATACGGGCGGGTTCTTCTCGTTTTCATAGGTTGAATAGAGCGCGTAAATTTCGTCGCCCTTTGCGCCGAAACCGCATTCGGCAGCGTTCTTACCCTCTAAACTTTTCAAAAAATCGAGGGCTTTTTTAATCCTTTCGGACACAGGATAAAGGTCTGCATTTTTAATATTGTCTGCAATCATTTTAGAAACTCCTTTTGTTTGATACTTTCATTATATCACTTTTTCAAACAAAAGTAAAATGTTTCAGGAAAAATTATGCTTAAATTATTGACTTTTTCAAAAAAATTGCCTATAATAAATATGCTACAATTTAGCCTTGTACGAACATAGGCTCTCACAATTATATAAAAACACCTCTACGGATATAATCAAGGTAGGATTATATCTCTTATCGAGTTTTCAAATTCCGTTGAGGTAATTGTGAGACAAGTTGTAGCAAACTATGAGAAAGGTATATCTTACAGTGCCGTTCTCGCAAGAGGCGGCATTTTTGATTATTAAACAAAGGAGAAGGGGCGATGTCAAAAACGAATGAGGATTGGTTCAACGTAGATGAATTTAAGCGGCTTGCAACTGCGTATTTGGGGGACGCGAG
Source organism: Clostridia bacterium (assembly GCA_017453145.1). Taxonomy (GTDB): domain Bacteria; phylum Bacillota; class Clostridia; order Christensenellales; family Borkfalkiaceae; genus Scatosoma. The sequence goes on along the minus strand of JAFTKT010000071.1, from coordinate 12,613 downwards.
CCTAGAAATGTTGCGCACTTACGGGCGCAAGGTGGGCTTGCGCGCCGCTACAAAATTAAAAAAACAAGCTTTGATTCAGGAAACGATTGCGGTGCTTTGCGGAGAAAAAAAGCCTGACCGCACGGTGGCGGGCGCGCCGAGAAAGAACGAATTTCTGCCTCCCGAATTTATTGTGGGAATGGAAACATTAAAAAGGGAGTATCTCGGGATAGACGAGTGGGTGGAACAATCCGATAATAGCGGGGAAGAAGAGGTTGTCGATAGTAGAGTTAAGGAAAAAAAGGTTGATAAAAAACCTTATTATATCATTACGGTATCGGACGAAAAGGGGGAAGAAGTGGCTCGTTTTGGGACGAGGCTGGATTTTCAAATTAGTATTTCCAACCAACCTCCGATTATAAGGGGTAAGCTAACGGAAGAGGAATAGTCCGTGAATTTGAAAAAACGAGCGATAAATATGCTCGTTTTTTGCTTGGAAAGGGTAAAAAGTTAAGATTTTTGAAAAAATTTTTAGTTTTCGTGAATTTTTTTCGGTTGAACCCTTGAAATTATGTGAAAAATATGGTAAAATAGTATTGACCCTTGAAATCGGTGTTTCCGACGAACAGGGAAAAGCACTATTAAAATCTGGGAGGATTTATTATGATTAAAATTATCTACGGCGCAAAAGGTACTGGTAAAACCAAGATGATGATTGACGCGGCGAACGCGGCGGTCGCAACGGCGAAAGGACACTTGATTTTTATCACCGATAACAAGCGCGGTATGTACGATTTAGAACGCGAAGTGCGTTTTATCGATACGACGGAATACGACGTCGCGGGAGAGGCGGCGCTCTGCGGTTTCGTCAAGGGTGTTATTGCTGGCAATAACGACAATGAATACGTATTTATCGACGGGCTCGTGCGCATTGCGGGCAAACCCGTGCAAGAACTTGCAACGTTCTTCTATATGCTCGACAAGGTAGCGAATAACAATAATCTCGTGGTAACCGTTTGCGTTTCCGCAACAAAAGAGGAATTGCCCGATTTCGTAACGAAATACCTGTAATCACAGGATAACGCCGCAAATCGCAAATCGCAGACGAACGGCGTCTTTGGTAGCGAAGACAGCCGAGCGGAGTTCCCGTTCGGCTTTTTGCCCCTTTTTATAGGGGCGTAATATAAAAAGGTAGGTAGTAGACAATGAAGTTTATCAGCACGAGAGGCGGGGAAAAGGTTACGGGTGCACAGGCAATCGTACAGGGGCTTGCTAAAAACGGCGGTTTGTTCGTGCCCGAAAAATTTCCGCAGATTTCCCGTGATGAAATAGAGGGAATGCAGGAAATGAGCTATCCCGAACGCGCGGCGTTCGTGTTAGGCAAATATTTGGGCGACGAGCTCGGCGCGGACTTTTTGAAAGAGGCTTGTGAAAAGGCGTATGCCACCTTTGAGGGCATAGACCCTGCGCCGCTCGTGAAGATAGACGGGAAACTGTTCGTGTTAGAACTCTTTCACGGTCCGACGTGCGCGTTTAAGGATATGGCGCTTACGCTCTTGCCGTATTTACTCAAAAAGAGTTGCGAGGTGGTGGGAATTCAAGAGGATATTCTCATTCTTGCCGCCACGAGCGGGGATACGGGTAAAGCCGCGCTCGAAGGTTTTCGCGACGTAGCGGGGACAAAGGTTGCCGTGTTCTATCCCGACGAGGGCGTGGCGAAAATGCAACGCCTGCAAATGAGCATTCAAGACGGCGACAACGTACACGTTTCTGCGGTGCGCGGCAATTTCGACGATTGCCAACGCGCGGTCAAAAAACTGTTCGCCTCCGAAGAATTTAACGCACGGCTCAAAGAACAGGGCGTGCTCCTTTCCAGCGCGAATTCCATCAATTTCGGTCGGCTTGCGCCGCAAATCGCGTATTATTTTTCCGCATACGTCGACTTGCTCTCCTCCGAGCAAATCGAGTTCGGCGAGGGCGTGGATTTCGTCGTGCCGACGGGGAATTTCGGGGATATTTTAGCGGGTTGGTACGCTAAAAAAATGGGCTTGCCCGTGCGGCGGCTTGTTTGCGCGTCGAACCGTAATAAAGTGCTCGCCGATTTCTTTGAAAAGGGCGTGTATGACGTGAAACGTAATTTCTACCGCACAATGTCGCCCTCTATGGATATTTTGGTATCCTCGAACTTGGAGCGTTTGCTCTTTGAAATTAGCGGCAGAAACGCAAAGCTTACGGCGGACAGAATGGGGTATCTTGCCGAGCGCAAGGAATATTCGATTACAGAGGCGGAGAAAGCGGTGCTCGACAAGGAGTTTTTCGGCGGCTTTGCGAGCGAGGACGACACAGTCGAGGCTATGTATGAGGTTTTCGAGGAATACGGCTACGCAATGGACACGCACACGGGCGTTGCTTTGGCGGTATACGAGAAATACAAGCGGGACGTGTTAGAGGCGGACGAGCTTGTCAAGGACGACACGCCGATAATCGTGCTCTCCACCGCAAATCCTTATAAATTTCCGCAGGACGTGTTATACGCGCTTTCGGGGAACGACGTTAAGGACAGCTTTAAGGGCATTAAGCGTTTGAATTTGCTCACGGCAATGAAACCGCCCAAAGCGTTGACGGATTTGCGTTACCGTCCTTTGCGGTTTAAGGGCGTGGTGGATAACGATTTGAAGAAGATGTCCGAAGTTATTTTGCGGTTTGTCGGCGGCGAGGTCGTGCCCGTGCCCGATAAGAAATAACGCAGGAGAAAACGGTAATTTGTCAAACGGGTGAAAGATTTCGTTAATTCCCGTGAAAGGGGTGTTTTACGGTTGCCTTTTGCCCGTTGTTGTGTTATAATACCCCCGTAGGATAAGGAAACAGTTATGTTCGGTTACGTTCGCGCGGATACACCGCATTTATATATCAAAGACGACGTGCTCTACCGCGCTATGTATTGCGGGGTTTGTAAAGGTATTGCGCAGGTGTGCGGCAACGCGGCGAGAATGGGCTTGTCCTATGATATTACTTTTCTATCGGTGATTTTACACAATATCAAGGGCGAGGACGTTAAGATAGAAAAGCAGCATTGTCTGACGCATTGTATCCGTTCGCGGCAAATGGCGGAGGTGGACGAACTTACGCGTAGGCTGGGTGCGCTCAACACGCTTTTGGCGTATTATAAATTTACCGACGATATAGAGGACGGCGACGGGGGACGCGGCAAGCGCTTATTTTTTAAGAAAGGGTATAAAAGAGCGAAAGCGAAATACCCTGAAATAGAGCGTTTAGTGCGGGAAAATCTTGCCGAACAATCGAAAATCGAGCGGGCGAACACAGAAAGCGTGGACAGGGCGGCGGACGCGACAGCGAATATTTTGGCGGAATTTTCCGACTACGCACTCGGCGAAAAGGCGACGCAGTACACGCATAAGCTGTTTTATACGCTCGGGAAGTGGATTTATTTAATCGACGCTTTGGACGACTATGACAAGGACAGAAAGAAAGGCGCGTACAATCCCTTTTATTATGAGTATAACGCGCCCTGCAAAGCGGAGCTTTTGAAAGGGAAACGGGGGGAGGAAGTCAATTTCATTTTCCGTTCGCTGTTTTTCGACGTTCGGGAAAATTTAGCACAGATTACCTTTGCTTTTAACCGTGATTTGTCCGATAATATCTTGCTTCGGGGTTTACCGAAAACGACGAAAGAGGTTATGGAAAAAACGGACTGCAAAGGGTGCAAGAAAAGTAAGAAAGAAAACAATACTAAATAAAAACGTTTAACGGAGAAGAAAAAATGAACGAATACTACGAATTGCTCGGCGTTTCGGAAACGGCGACTGACGAAGAAATTAAGGCGGCTTTCGAAACGCTCCGCGAAAAATACCGCGAGGAACGCTGGTTAGACGGCGAGGCGGGGAACGAGGCGGCGCGAATGCTCACAAAAATCGAAACGGCGTATCGTGAAATCGTTGCCTCGCGCAAAGAGCAAAACACGAACACGGAAGGCGACGGCGCACTTGAAGAGATTGCGCGGCTGTTGAAAGAGGGGGATTTGACGAACGCGCAGACCAAGCTTGACGATTGCAACGAACGTTCTGCCGAATGGCATTATCTGCAAGCGGTCGTGTTCTATAAAAAGAACTGGACGAACGACAGTAAAAAACAGCTTGAAATCGCGATGCAAATGGAGCCCGATAACTTGAAATACCGCAACGCTTACGGGAAGATGAACGCGAAAAACGATTATGAGCAGCAAGCGGCACGTCAAACGCAAAACCCCTATTCGAACCCGAACGGTATGCCGATGGACGACGGCGAACAGATGGGCGGCAACGCTTGTTCAAACTGCATTTCTTGCTGTTATACCTATCTTTGCGTGGACTGTCTGTTCAGCCTTTGTTGCGGTTGCAGGTAAAAAAGCCGGAGGCTTTTTAGCGATATAAATCCGAACTCGGATTTGCGATATACCCTTGTAGGGCGCGATATACCTTCGGTGCGATATAGCCCTTGCGGGCTGTTGTGGATTTATATCATATCGCATGAGCGTTAGCGAATATATCGCATTTGTAAAACAAATATATCGCATTTGAGGCGCAAGCGAAAATATATCGCAGAGGAAAAAACAGGTGGATAAAACGATTAAAGAATTGGCGGTAGAATTAACAATCGAAATGACATCGATATGCGATAAAATAAAAGGACGCACAGTGTTTTCAAATCAACTTTTAAGGGCGTGTTCCTCGATAGGTGCAAATGCTTACGAGGCAAAGTATGCGCAAAGTAAGCGTGATTTTGTTAACAAACTGGAAGTCGCGCTAAAAGAGTGTTACGAAACAGATTATTGGTTGGAAATTCTTTATAAGATTGATGCGTTAGATGCGTGCTTATACGAACGTTTAAGCAATAAGAACGGCACGATACGTCGTAAGCTTATTGCATCTATTACAACTGTGAAAGAAAAGCTGGTGGATGAAATACAATGAAGAAAATCACTTCTTACGAAATTGCGCTGTCCGCGCTTGCCTGTGCAATTTCCACCGTGTTTTTAACAATCGGCGTATATTCCGAAATTCTGCTTTTTACAGGCTATTTGCTTTCTAGCGTGGCGTTAATGTTGCCGCTCGCCAAAGAAAGCTATCGTGGGTATATCCTCGCGTATATCGCGACCTGCCTTTTGGCGTTTATCTTCAACGTCTCCCGTTTTTGGGATTTGTTGCCGTTCGTGATGTTTTTCGGATTACACCCGCTTGTCAATGAATTTCAACTCAAAATCAAAATCAACCGTTGGCTCGCTTGCGCATTCAAGGCGCTTTGGTTTGATTTGACGATGTATCTTATCTGGCGGTTTGTCTTTGCTATGACAACGACAATCCCGTTCGTCGATACGTATATTTTGCCGATTATTGTGATTGTCGGTTCGGCGTTTTTCGTCGTGTACGATTATTTGACGTATACTTGGCGGGCGGCGGTTAACCGTTTGGTGCAAAGATTGAATAAAAAATAACGGACTTTTCAGAGGGAACGTGCATGGCTGAAAAAAACGATATAATACAAGGCGTCGTCGAGGCAATCGGTTCAAACGGCGAAGGCATTATCAGGCACGAGGGGGTTACTTTTTTCGTGCCTGCTTGCTTACCGCAAGAAAAAGTCGTGTTCAAGGTGCTTAAAATAAAAGGGCGCGTCGGCTACGGTAAAATCGAGGACGTACTCACGCCCGCAGAGGAGCGCGCCCGTCCCAAATGCCCCGTGTTTTTGCGGTGCGGCGGTTGCGCTTTGCAGCATATCGAATACAAAACGCAGCTTGAATATAAAAGTAAATCAGTGCAGGAAAGCTTGCGAAAAATCGGCGGCATCACAATCGACGTGCCGACGGCAATCAAGAGCGACTTGCCTTATGGTTACAGAAATAAATTACAAATGCCGATAGGCGTGGATAAATCGGGTAAAACGGTGTTTGGGTTTTATGCCGAACGCTCGCACCGTATTGTGCCTGTCAATACCTGTCCCATTCATCCCGAATGGGCGGAAACGCTCATTGCGGTTGTCAAACGCTACGTGGAAGAGTGCGCCGTGAAAGGCTATGACGAAATCAATAAAACGGGCGCGTTGCGGCATTTGGTGGCACGCGAGGCTGGCGGTAAGTTTATCTTCACGCTCGTATCCGCCAAAAAAGAATTACCGAACAGCGGGTATTTGATTGAGCTGTTGAAAGAGAAATATGCGGAGTTTTCGTTGTATTTGAACGTGAATGCCGCCGACACCAACGTCGTGTTCGGAAAAGAGTTCGTTTTACTCTACGGGGCAGGCAGGGTTGAGGCGAAAGAGCAGGGAGTGCGCTATGAGGCGGGACCCGTAACCTTTTTACAAGTCAATGAAAACGTGCGGACAAAGCTTTATAAAGACGCCTTGAAAACGGTAACGGGTGATGGCGACGAGGTCGTAATTGACGCCTATTCGGGCGGCGGCTTGTTCACGGCAATGATTGCGAAAAAGGCAAAGCGTGTCTACGGCATTGAGTTGGAGGCAGAGGCGGTGCGTTGCGCAAACGCCTTGAAAGAAAAGAACGGTTTGGAAAACATGACGAATATCTGCGGCTACGTCGAGGAACGGCTTACAGAGGTATTGCGTATTGAGAAAGGGGAAAAGCTCCGTCTGATTTTAGACCCGCCGCGTGCGGGGATTGCGAGGAGCGTTGTCAAAGCGTTGCTTGCAAGCGGTATCCCCAAGCTCACGGTGATTAGCTGTAACCCCGCAACGCTTGCGCGGGATTTAGGGATTTTGACAGGACGGCTCATAGAAAAGGACGGCGAGCTCGTTAAAAATCCTGCCTATGAGGGACTCGCGGATAACGAAACGCTTGCGGGATATTATGCGATTGAACGTTTACAGCCGTATGATATGTTCCCCCAAACGCGCGCGATAGAAACGCTCGCGTGCCTTGCGCGCAAGGCATAGAAAAAATTTTTTACCGCCCGCAACCGTGCTTGCACGAGAGGCGGCGGGATAAAATTTTTTCAAGGGGTTACGTGAAAACGGAGCTGCGAGGTTGCTCGCGCGCGGAAACGCCGTCTGCGAAAGACGAACTTACATTCCCTTGAAAAGGGGATATATGTTCCGTTTCCTTGCCGCAACCGTGCTTGCACGAGAGGCGGCGAGATAAAATTTTTTCAAGGGGTTACGTGAAGACGGAACGGCGAGGTTGCACGCGCGCGGAAACGCCGTCTGCGAAAGACGAACTTACATGCCCTGAAAGGGGATATATGTTCCGTTCTTTTGCCGCCCGCAACGGTGCTTGCACGAGTGGTGGCGGGATAAAATTTATTAGGGAATTTGTAAAAACATAGAGGAAATTATATTATGGGTATGGAAATGCAAGAAATAGAAATCGTTTCAACAATAGACGGTTCGAAAGAACCCTCGCTTTTTTACAAGGCGAGCGGCACGGAAAAACGTCCGTTGCTCGTTGGGTTACATACTTGGAGTTGCGACAGATTTAATCAAATCGCGAATATGCTCCCGTATGCCAAGAAATACAATTTTCATTTGCTGTTGCCCGAATTTCGCGGTCCGAACCTTACGAGCAATCCCCGCGCAACGCAGGCCTGCGGCTCGCCGCTTGCTCGTCAAGATATTAAAGACGCTATCGACCATATCGTGCAAAGCGGCTGTGTGGACGAGGAAAACATCTTTCTTTTGGGGTTAAGCGGCGGCGGGTATACGTCGTTGATGATGTCGGCGTTTTATCCCAAACTCTTCAAGGCGGTCGGGGCGTTTGCGCCGATTTCCGACTTGAAACGTTGGGCGGAAGAAAATAAAAGTTATGCGCCGCATATCCTCGCTTGCTGTAATCACGACGAAACGCAAATGAAAGCGCGCTCGCCGATAACCTATTTGGACGGGCTTGCCGCCTCCAACCTCAAAATTTTTCACGGTAAAAACGACAAGGTTGTGTCGGTGGAGCAATCCGTTGACCTGTATTATACGTTGCGGAATAAATACCCGCAAAACCGCGTGTTTCTTGATATTTTCGACGGTGGACACGTAATCGATATGGAAGTGGCGTTCCATTGGCTTTTATCGCAATACGGCGCGAAAATGGCGGTAGAAATCACGGGCTGAAAGGAGAATGGATGTACGGAAATTCCTTTTTAGACAAATTGGACAGAAAGTTCGGGCGGTATGCGCTCAAAAACCTGATGACGGTAATCGTTGTCGGGAAAGCGGTGGTGTGGCTGTTGAATATGCTCGTGTATGCCCGAACGGGCGTGCTTTTGAGCTCGTGGTTGTATTTTGACAAAGCCGCCATTTTACGCGGCGAAGTTTGGCGGGTGCTGACGTTCGTGTTTTTGCCCGAAACCTCCAACCCGTTTACGCTCCTGCTGTCGCTATATTTCTATTGGCTTATCGGGAACGCGCTCGAAAACGAATGGGGTTCGTTCAAATTCGATTTATTCTATCTTTGCGGCGTTGTGGGCGCAATCGTTTGGGGATTTATCGCGGGTAGTGCAACGGCGTATTATCTCAATCTTTCGCTGTTTTTGGCGTTTGCGCTTTTATACCCCGATTATCAAGTGTTGCTGTTCTATTTCCTGCCCATCAAAGTCAAATGGCTTGCCGTGCTTGACTTGATGGGTCTGACACTGATTTTTATATTCAGCAGTTGGGTAGAACGCGTTTTGTTGTTGCTTGCGCTGTTGAACGTCGCGCTGTTTTTCTGGTCGCGTTGCTTTTCGAATTTCCGCGCATGGCGCAGACGTCGCAAATGGAAAAAGGACGCCACGCCCCCCAAGCGCGGCGACGACGAATATCCGTTCGATTTATAATAGGAGTGGACTATGCGCAGGGATTTTAGCGATAGAAATGAAAAACGACGGGAGCAGGTACGCGACGAAAAGCGCGCGCGCCTTTCCGCTACGCCTGTGTATACCGCAAGCTATAAAGCAAGCCGTAGCGATTTTTTACTTGAATTTTTACTCCGTAAGTGCAACACTTCTCGCAATAACGTGAAAAGTTTGCTTTCCCGCAGACAGGTGCTCGTCAACGGCAGCGTCGTTACGCAATTCGATTTTCCGCTCGCCAAAGACGACGAAGTGAAAATCTCCAAAACGCCCGTGCAGGGGCAAAGTTTGAAGAACAAGCCTCGCGAAAGACGGCAAACCAAATCTGTACCTCCGCAGGAAATCCGCGTGATTTACGAGGACGAGAACTTTCTTGCGATTGACAAGCCGGCAGGGCTTTTGTCGGTGGAGAGCGATAAGGAAACGGAATGCGCCTACGGCTATGCGCTAGCGTATTTATCGGGCTCGACAAAACAAAAAAACGCCCGTCCGTTCATATTGCACCGCATTGACAAGGAAACGTCGGGCGTGCTTGTGTTTGCCAAAGACATAAAAATCCATTCCATGCTCAAATTGCATTGGAACGAGCTCGTTTCCTTGCGCGAATACTACGCGGTAGCAGAGGGCACGTTCGAAACAAAAACGGGCACGATTACGACGTACTTAAAAGAAAACAAAAACAATTTAACCTATTCGACAAACGACCCGTCGGGGCAAAAAGCAATCACGCATTACGAAGTGATAGAGGAAAACGGGGAGTATTCTCTGCTCCGCGTAACGATTGACACGGGACGGAAAAACCAAATCCGCGTGCATCTCAAAGACAAGGGACATGCGATTGTCGGCGACGACAAATACGGCGCGACGAAAAACCCGCTCTCGCGGCTCGGTTTACACGCCTCCCGCCTTGCCTTTGCCTCTCCCGTAACCAAAGAAATTCTCACGTTCAACGCACCCCTGCCCACGTGTTTTCGGGATTTATTCGGTAAATAGCGCCAAAAAAGGAGACTGCAATGCAAAAGATAGCAAGCTTTCAGGTAAACCACGACACGTTGGAAAAGGGTATGTATATTTCCCGCATAGACGGCGACGTGGTAACCTATGACATAAGAATGCGCAAGCCCAACGGCGGGGACTATTTGGATATGAACGCCGCGCACACGCTCGAACATCTGCTCGCGACGTATCTGCGCAACTCGGTGGCAAGCGAGCAGGTAATTTACGTTGGACCAATGGGTTGTCGCACGGGCTTTTATGTCCTGTTTCGAGGTAGCGTTACGCCTGCGCAAGCGATTGCGCTTGTGAAAGAAAGTATGGCGTTTGCGCGGGATTTTACGGGCGTGATACCTGGCGGTAGTAAAGCGGAGTGTGGAAACTATCTTGCGCACGACCTTGCAGGCGCGAAAGCAGAGGCGGCGGCAATGTGCGAAGTGCTGAAAAATTATACGGAAAAGGAGCTCGAATACCAAAAATGAACGAAGTGTTGAAAACGATTAAACAGCGGCGTAGCGTGAAAAAATATAAAGATACGCCCGTACCCAAAGAGCTGATTGCGCAAATCGTGGAGGCGGGGCTTTGGGCGGCGTCGGGTTTGAACAAACAAGCGCCGATAATCCTTGCCGTAACGGACAAGGAAACGCGCGATTTGCTTTCTAAACTCAACGCAGGCAGCGACCCGTTCTTCCGCGCCGACCCGTTCTACGGCGCGCCGTGCGTGCTTGTCGTGCTTGCGGATAAAAGCGCGAATACGTATGTTTACGACGGTTCGCTGACAATGGGCAATATGTTGCTTGCGGCGCAGTCGTTGGGGCTTGGTGCGTGTTGGATTCACCGTGCGAAAGAAACGTTTGAAAGCGAAGAGGGCAAGGCAATCTTGAAAAAGCTTGGGTTAGAGGGCGACTACGAGGGTATCGGCAACTGTATCGTCGGGTATCCCGACATGACGCCTGCGGAAAAGCCGCGCAGAGAAAATCGGGCGTTTTATATCGAATGAAAACGGGCGTTTCGACAGCCTCGCTGTTTTTAAGAAAATATAACGAGGACGCCTTGCCACTTTTGCATACGCTCGGTATTCGCACGACGGAAGTGTTTTTATCGACTTATTGTGAATACGGCGCGGACTACGCGCAAAAACTCGCGGCGGTTAAAGGGGATTTGGAAATCAATTCCGTGCACGTTTTGAACACGCAATTCGAGCCGCAGCTTTTCAATGCCAACCCCCGCGCCAAAAAGGACGCGTTCGAATGGCTGGACAAAGTGCTGGACAGCGCGCACATACTCGGTGCGCCCTATTACACCTTTCACGGCACGGCAAGGATTAAACGCGCCTCCCGTTCGGGAAACAAGGACGATTTCTCCAAAATGATTTCCGATTTTCAGCTGATTAGCTCCGTCTGCAATGCTCGCGGCGTGAAATTATGCCTTGAAAACGTCGAATGGGCGACGTATAACCGCGTAGGCGTGTTTTCCCGCCTTGCAAGCGAAATCCCCTCGCTCGGCGGCGTACTCGATATTAAACAGGCGCGAATCTCCGAACAGCCCTATGAACGTTATTTATCGGAAATGGGCGAGCGACTTGCCTACGTGCACCTTTCGGATATAGACGAACGCGGTAAAATGTGTCTGCCTGGCAAGGGAACGTTCGATTTCCAAACGCTGATTAAACGCCTCCAAGACGTCGGATTTCACGGCGCGTTGCTCGTCGAGGCGTATACGAACGACTACGGCTCGGAAACGGAACTGAAAAATTCTTGCGACTTTTTAGAAGAATTATTAGAAAAATTAGGCGCAAACTGTTGACAGACACCTATTTTTATGGTATAATTTAATTAGGATTTAATCCTAATAATAAAAAACGAGGTATTAAAAATGAGAGTATATCAATGTGAAAATTGCAAAAAGACGATTTTGTCGAAAGTGGAATTGAAGTTAGAGGGCTGGAAGGAGCTGGTAGCTGGTAGCACGGACGCGGCGCAGGAAAAGCACGTGCCGGTGGTTACGAAGAAATGTAAGCAAGTGAAAGTGGACGTCGGGAGTGTGGCGCATCCTATGACGGAAGAGCATTTGATTGAGTGGGTAGCGATTGAAACGGAGCAGGGCTATCAAGTGAAATATCTGACGGCAAGTAGCACGCCCGTATGCAATTTTTCGCTCGCGGACGGAGATAAGCTCGTAGCGGTGTATGCATATTGCAACCTGCACGGCTTATGGATGGCGTAAAACACAGAAACCGCGTTCGCCTTGTCCTACGCGCACTGACACGCAAATGTAGCTTGCCGCAATAAAATTAGAGGTGTAAAATCATGATAGAAAAAGAGGCAATGTACAAAATAACCTACGGTTTGTTCGTGGTCACGAGCACGGACGGAGAAAAGCAGAACGGTTGTATTGTCAACACCGTTTCTATGCTCACGGATAATCCTAAACGCATTGTCGTGTTTGTAAATAAAGCCAATTACACGGAAGAGCTTTTGCGGAAAACGGGGATAATGAACGTATCCGTCTTAACGGAAAGCACGCCGTTTGCGGTGTTCAAGCAGTTCGGGTTCTGTTCGGGGCGCGATACGGACAAATTCGCGGGAAAGGAGTATCCGAAAATGGAGAACGGTTTGTACTATTTGCCCGAATATACCAACGCCGTGATGAGTGCAAAGGTAATCGATTTCTACGACTACGGCACGCACACGCTGTTTGTGGCGGAAGTGGTGGAGGCGAAAAAGCTGTCGGAGGAAAATTCGGTCAGCTACGAATACTATCAAAAGCATATCAAACCCAAGCCCGAAGCGCAGAAAAGCGACAAGGAAAAATGG
>JAFTKT010000006.1 GCA_017453145.1 Clostridia bacterium | reverse complement strand
GAGAAATCCGCTTTGTCGATATATACCGTATTCGAAAACGCGACTTTGCGCGTGCCGAGCTCGGGTTTTAAGGGATGGAGCGAGGTTTCCAGCTCCTCTTCACCCTCGTAGTTCGTCAGCGTTACTTTGAGCGGCTCTAACACCGCCATAGCGCGCTCGGCGTTCTCGTTCAAATTATCGCGAATACATGCCTCTAAATAGGAAAGCTGGCACTCGGAGTTTGCCTTGACAATCCCGATTTTCGTGCAGAAATCAAGGAGCGCTTCGGGGGGTACGCCGCGATTACGCAAGCCTGCCACCGTCGGCATACGCGGGTCGTCCCAGCCGTGCACAAACCCCTCTTCAACGAGCTTTTTGAGATACCGTTTGGACATTACCGTGTTGGTTACCGCAAGCCGCGCAAACTCGATTTGGCGGGGCTTGGGCGAAAATCCGAGATTAACGCCGACCCAATCGTATAACGGTCTGTGGTCCTCGAATTCGAGGGTGCACAGGGAATGGGTTACGCCTTGCAGATAGTCGCAAATGGGATGCGCGTAGTCGTACATGGGATAGATGCACCACTTGTCGCCCGTGCGGTGATGCGTGGCGCGCAAAATACGGTAAATGACAGGGTCGCGCATGTTCATATTCGGCGAGCTCATATCGATTTTGGCGCGCAGGCATTTGCTGCCGTCGGGGTATTTACCCGCTTTCATTTCACGCAGCAGCGTGAGGTTTTCCTCCACCGAACGGTTTCTATACGGGCTTTCCTTGCCGCCCTCTGTGAGCGTACCGCGCGTTGCAGAAATTTCTTCGGGGGACAAATCGCAAACGAATGCCTTGCCGTCTTGGATAAGTTGTTCCGCATATTGATAGATTATATCAAAAAAGTCGGAGGCGTATACCTCTTTCGCCCATTGATAGCCCACCCAAGCAATATCCTTGCGGATTGCGTCGACGAATTCCGTCTTTTCTTTGGAGGGGTTGGTGTCGTCGAAAAACAGATTGCATTTGCCGTCGTATTTTTGCGCCGTGCCGAAATTGACGAGCATACTCTTGATATGCCCGATATGCAAATACCCGTTCGGTTCGGGCGGGAAACGGGTTTGTACCGCTTGGATTTTACCGTTTTCTATGTCGTCGTTGATGATTTGTTCAATAAAGTTAGTAGGTTCGATTTTGTTCATAATAAAATACTCCGTAAATTGCAACGCTCTACGTTGCAGCGAGATAACGGCTTATGCCGTTGCGATATGTAAACGCGCTCTGCCCGAACGGGCGCGCTCTGCAACCGCTAAATTAGATTCTATCACTCGCAAAGCTCGTTCCAGAATGACAATTTAGCGCGTGCGCGGTGGCAATTATTCCAAAACGTCGCCATAAGCGACAGAACGCAATTCATGAAATCCTTGATTTCAATGCATGCCCGCAGGGCAATTCACGCTTTTTAAGACAAGCCAACGATTGTGCCGTCGGAAAGCAAATCAATTTTTTCCGCCGCAGGGTGCGCGCCAAGTCCGGGCATTAGCATTATCTTGCCCGCAATCGCGACGATAAAGCCTGCGCCGCCTTTGAGGACAATGTCCCGCACGGTAATCCTAAACCCCGTCGGTCTGCCGAGCAAGTCCGCGTTATCGGACAGCGAATACTGCGTTTTCGCGATAATCACGGGCAACCCGCCACAGCCTTTTTCTTCAATCGTCTTGATTTTAGCGAGCGCGTCGTCGGAAAAATCCACCCCGTCCGCACCGTAGATTTTTTGCGCGACCTTTTCAATCTTCTCGCATACGCCGTCCTCTAATTCATAGGGGTGGCAAAGCTTTGACGGGATTTCGCAAGCCTTGACGACCTCTTCGGCAAGTTCTTTTCCGCCCTCGCCGCCTTTCAAGAATACGTCGGTAAACACCGCGACTGCACCCGCCTTTTTGACGGTATCGATTACCAAATCCGTTTCCGCCTGCGTGTCCGTGAAAAATCTGTTCATGGCGACCACGACGGGCTTTTTATAGACCTGCGTTACGTTTTCGATATGTTTGAGTAAATTCGGCATACCCTTTGCAAGCGCGTCGAGGTTTTCCTCCGCCAGCGTTTCTTTCGCCGCGCCGCCGTGTAATTTGAGGGCTTTCACCGTCGCGACGATTACCACGCAATCGGGTTCTATCCCTGCCGCGCGGCATTTGGTGTCGAGGAATTTTTCCGCGCCCAAATCCGCGCCGAACCCTGCCTCCGTTACCGCATAATCGGCAAGACTCATTGCCGCATACGTCGCTTGCACGCTGTTACAGCCGTGCGCGATATTCGCAAACGGGCCGCCGTGAATAATCGCGGGAGTGTGTTCGAGCGTTTGCACGAGGTTGGGTTTCATGGCGTCTTTGAGGAGCACCGCCATAGAGCCCACCGCGCCCGCGATGTCTTTGGCGCGGACGTAGTCGCCGTCCACGTTCAAGCCGACGATAATATTCCCCAACCGCTTTTTGAGGTCGTCTATATCCGTCGCAAGGCACAAAACCGCCATGATTTCGCTTGCCGCCGTGATGTCGAAGTGCTCTTCTCTTTCGACCCCTCTGCCCTTGCCGCCGATAGTGATATTGATAAGCTGACGCTCGTTCATATCCATACAGCGGTGAAAATAAATATTATTCGTGTCGATTTTCAGTTCGTTGCCGCGAAAAATATGGTTATCCATAAGCGCGCACAGGAGGTTGTTTGCCGCCGTAATCGCGTGCAAATCGCCCGTAAAATGCAAATTGATTTCGGACATGGGCACAACCTGTGCGTAGCCGCCGCCTGCCGCGCCGCCTTTAATCCCGAACACAGGTCCAAGCGAGGGCTCGCGGAGTGCAAGACACGCCTTTTTTCCGATTTTCGAAAGCCCGTCGGCAAGCCCGATAGACACCGTCGTTTTCCCCTCGCCCGACGAGGTGGGGTTGATAGCCGTAACAAGCACGAGCTTGGCTTTACGCTTTGCATTTTTCGGCAACGTGATTTTGGCTTTGTATTTGCCGTAGAGT
>JAFTKT010000070.1 GCA_017453145.1 Clostridia bacterium | reverse complement strand
GGCGAGGGCACGTACACCAACTATAACGCGACGGGCGAAACGAACACCAATCTCAAAGAAAACACGGTGTTCGCTATCTATAAATACGACTCCGTCTTTTATCAATCGAATCCCGAAAATCCTTTGCATTATTGCTGGGTGGGGTTCGACGGAAGCGAAAGCGAAAAGATTTTGGAATATTTGGGGTTCAGCCAACAGCATTTGACGTTTGAAAGCACCAACCCCACTCGGCTTTACAAAGCGTTTTTGCACTTGTTTGAGACGTATAAAAAGAAGGATAAATACAGCCTTCTTTCTGATTTCTTTCATTTGATGACCGTTCTTCGAGAGGGAAATCCTATAAAATCTAGTTTGGAGCACGAATCTAAAAACGATTTATTCGTGCGTATGGAAAATTATATTAAAATGCATATTATGGAAAACATCAAAGCTACCGACATTGCAAATTTCTTGCATTTGGACAGATGCTATTTTTCTACGATTTTCAAAAAGCATTTTAAGATGCCGCCATACGCCTATATTAAGCAACAAAAACTATTCCGCGCCGAAATATTGCTCCGCACAACAAATTACAGCGTGCAAGAAATAGCAACTCTTTTAAGTTTTAGCGACATTTACGCCTTTTCCGCTTTTTTCAAAAAACATTACGGCGTTTCCCCTACGCAATTCAAAAAAAGCTTGACAAATGCTAACGACAGATAATCGTTTCGCATAGCCTTAAATTAAATACTTGACTGTAAATATTATCTCACTATTCTGAAAATATAATTTGTTATTTTATAAATTTTAATAATAGTAAGTCTTAACGAAAATAATTATTTGTAGGTTCAAAATACTATTACAATACCTGAAAACGAATAAAAAAATTACTCAAAAAAAAGTTGCCGTTTCAGTTCAAACCCTATATGTTCTGGAAAATCGCAAAATGACAGCTCTAAATCGTAACATTTTTGTCCAACTTTTCGAGTGAATAATTATTCAACATTATCTTATTTTATGCAGTTTTTAATGAATAAAAAAGACGAGATTGAATAAATCTCGTCTTTTTATGCACTGACAGCTTTTTTGTAAGTGCAAGATGTCTTACACTCATAAAATAGCTGTCATTCTAATTTATTACATCAGCCAACGCATTTATTTTGAACTGTTTACAAAGTATACGTCCGTTTCCCGCCGCATATATACCGAGCCGCAAAGAAAGGTAGCCGCCGAGCACGTTCGTATGATACCCCGAAACCTCCGTTGACATCCGCATTTTTTCAAAAACAATACCGTCTTGACTATAAAAGAAACTTACAATATCATTCCTTTTCCGTAATTTCAAAAATATTTTATTGCTTGCGTATTTTTCTCCAAAGCTTTGCGCCAAGCCCCAACGGCTGAATATGTAACCGTCTTTTACAAATATACCCGTTTTATAGTTTTCATTATAATATAATAGCAAACCGAATTCCCTTACGTTTCCAATGCTTTCCAATTCAACTATTGCCTCGTAATCGCCTGAAATTTCATTGACTAACAACGGGAGAGAATTGTTTATACTTGTGCCTTGTGCATAAAGCGTTAACGCGCCGTTATCGAGAAAAATGCGCTCGTTTTGGAATTTATCAAAAAACGTAAACTCTCTTTGCAATTCGTCCAAGCTGATTGCATTAAAATCATAGTTACGAACGGTAGATTGAACGTCGTGCTCCTTTCTATCGACAGCTATTAGCCACCCGTCCGCCGTCCACTCGGCATCACAAAGCAAAATTTGTCTACCCTCGTTATAGCGACCGTTTTCATAGCCGTGTAAAATGAAATGCCATTCCCCTTGCGCGTCCTCAAACGCCGTCGCGTGTCCTGTGCTCCACCAACGCTCATCAACGCTTTGGGTTTTAATCACGGGATTATACGGACTGAATTCCCAACCGCTTTCAAGCGAGCGAGAACGCAACATAATTGCCATATGCGACGTAGCAGGTCCTGCCGTACCGCCCTGTGCCGTAATCATGTAATAATATCCGTTTCTATAAAAGAGCTTGGGACTTTCACAAGCAACGCTTTGAATTTCCCATTCTTTCGGAATATCCCAAACAGGATAAACTTTACGCACCTCCCCCACAACAGATAATCCGTCCGCCGACAACGGCGCGGCATTGCCGCCGTGAAAGAACAACCAATTTCGCCCTGTTTTTTCGTCTTGAATATAGGCAGGGTCTATCATACCGTGTTGCCCCAACAAGACAGGCTCGCTCCATTCGCCGTATAAATCGTCCGTGTATACCGCATAGATTTCAAAATCGGCAGGGAAATACACAAAAAACCGATTGCCGATTTTACAAATTTCAGGCGCCCATACGTCGTTTATTCCCGCAACGGGCTTTTTCAAAAGCGTGTTAATTTTTTTCCAATGCACAAGGTCGCTTGATTCATACAAAAATAAGCCGGGAAAATAACGAAAGGAAGACGTTACTACGTAATATTTTCCATTATGCACTAAAATGGAAGGGTCGGCAACGTTCCCACAAATAATTCTCGTATATTTCATAATCTTTTTTATAATCCCATAATCTCTTTGGATATATTCGGTACGATTGCGCTAACGTCCTTAAGTTTGCTCAACGGAATATCAAGCTCTTTACAAATCGTTTTTACTACCTTTTCGCCGACAAGCTTAATACCTTCAATCGTATAGAAATGCGTCATATCCGAACGGCAAGAGCTCGGCGCGGATTTCGTGAGCGAATACAAATCGTTAATACCCACGCCAAACGGCGTCAACGTTTCGATTGCAATTTGATTAAAGCGTTCTATATCGGCGTTATACCTTTGATAAGGCGGTTCATAGCCCTCCTCTATGACGGAAGTACCCGTTGCAAAAACCTGTTTTGCCTCTGGAAACAAAACGCGCAAGCGCTTTTCCAAGCGTCTTAAATTATCCCTGTACGTTTCAGGCGAAGTAAACGTATCGTCGCCCATAATACGCAGCACGTCCCAAGCCGATGCGTTCCAATGCACCAAATCTATATCGTCTGGATACCCCTCACGCCGTTTCCATTCGTGTACCCAACGCAGCATATATTGTGAAAAGGCGCAATTTTCTTTTGGCGCGTAAACTTCCGCGACATCTTTGAACGCCTCTTTTACGTAGCCGTCGTAGCCCAATCTTATCGAATCACCGAGTAATAATATTTTTTTCATTGTCTTTAACTCCAAACGTTTAATAGTTATGCGTTTGTCTACGCATTATAGCACTGCGCAGACAAACGCACGTGTGTTGTTTATTTGGTATAAGGTGCGGTGTAGCTAAACGTTACGCTTGCCTTTGCGCGTTGCGTGCCGTAAGCAATCAAATATTTGCCTAATTTAGCCGCGTCGGTTTCCGCGTCGAGCGTGGAGGCTTTCGTCCAAGCGAAGTAATCCGTCCACGTTTCGCCGTTAAGTTTTTTCACGTCAATCGACATTTCTACTTTGCCCTCTGCATTTTCATAGAAACCGACCGTCATTTTGAATTTCGTTGTCGTTTCTATCTCCGCAAGACGGTACATACTCAATGCGTGTGTTAAGTCGGCATTTGCAGGAAGCGTATGCTTTGAGCCCAACGACTTCCCATTCATATCTCCGCCGTCTTGGTTATATAACGTGCGGTTAGGGCTGTATATGAGAAGCGAACCCGCCGACTGCGGATAATAAGTCGTTCCGTCGGCATACGTCGAACCGTTTTGCATCACAAAGCCCGTGCTTCCGTTGTCAAGACAGTTGGTTACTTGTTTTGCAAAGAACGACATATGCGGCATATTATCGCCCGTGAAATAGACGTCCACGTATTCGCCCAAACGGTAATCGTCGTCTAATACGATATATCCCGACGTATATTTGGTAATCGTTTGTTGTCCACCATTACCGTTTTGTACCGTAACCGTGCCGTCGGCGTTGTGTTGAACGTTTTGTTCCGGCCAATAATGCTCCGCCGCACTGCCTACATACGGCACGCCGCAAGTAAACTCGTTCGACAAAGGTTCGTATTTTTCATCCACACCTTTTGCCGCCGCGTGCACGACGATTTTACCGGAAATGCTTTCGCCTTCTGCAAGCTTATCCTTCGATACGCTAGACGTCGCACCAGCCAAACTTACCTTGCCCTTCCACGCCGCGAACAGCGTTTCCGTTTCGCCGTCGAGCTTATATAATCTTGCCGCCAACCAAACAAAACCGTCCGTGTCTTTGTACATGCCTACGTTATAACGATAGTTTTGCTCCGCCGATTGCAAATTCGCAAGCGAATACATAGAGAAATCGGAATATGTCAACGTCGCATCCGTGTTATTTTTATTATCGTGAACGGCAATCGAACCGTTGGAGGGCGCAATAACGCCTAACTGCCAATCCTCTGCACCAATCCAACGCTCTGCATACGGAGAAACGCCATAATTGAAATACCCTCTATAGCCCGAATATCCCCAGCGGAGCGTAGTATTCGTTGCACTTCCGTTTGCCGCCGCCAAGCCGTTGCTCACGATAAAGCCCGTGCCGTCCGTTGCATGTCCGAAATCGTCCATAAACAAGCCGTTGATTTCACTCGCAAAAAATTCTACGCTCGGCATATTGTTGCCCGTGAAATATACGTCGATAAACGTACCGTTTTCATCCAAAGTATACGCCCTATCGAACGCTACGTAGCCCATTGCGGTACGCGAGGTATCGGCACTGTTTTTCTGCTCGATATTTGCCGCGCTCGTGTTATAATAACCGCCCGCAAGTGAAACGCTCAACGTTTTTTCGTCAATATCGTAACCGACGATATTGCCCGAAACGAGAATATTTTCCATTCCCGCCGCCTCTTTATTCACCATACATTCGTACTTTTTCCCCGAATAGGTGTTGTTGCCGATACTCGCATATACGTTCAAGTTCACCACTTGGAAATAATCAAGCTCGTCGTAGAGTGCGGAAATATCAAGCGAGGTTTGCGTAGCGTCTAAAACGGCAATTCTATCCATATCCGAATTTCCTTTGGTTACGATATAATTTACCGCGCCGTCTACCGCCGCCCAGCTGAGCGTTTTCGTGTCCTTGTCAAAATCAATCGCCGTTTTATCGAATGTAGCGTCAAGCAAGGTGTCTTCGTAATACTTAAACGTTATGTCCTTTGAAATAGAGCTATACGCAACGAGCTTGCCTTTGACATCTTCACCCTCTTCAAACCAAGAAGATATACCCGTATTAAACCGCGTGGACGAATAGGCAACTACCGTATACGGCTCGACGGTAGATTCCTCGTTTATCTCGTAAACGATAAAGTACAAACCCATGTCCTGATACGTACCACCTTTCAAAAATTCACCGCCCCAACCCGTAGGATTTTCGGAAAGCTTGCCCGTCGGTTTCATCATAATTTCCAAGAAATAATGCTTGTCTTCTTCAAAATCGGTAAAGCCCCAATGCTCGAACGCATATTCCTCCAAGTTGCTCGAACTGCGGAGCGGGCTTGACTTGGAGCTCATACGCGTACAACCGTATAAGCGGACTTGGTTGGCTACCGTTGCCCGTTCCATTGTAAACGTATATCCTATGCCGCCGTTTGTAATCGAGTTCGGGTCAACAACGGCATCGTAATCATTATTAAACAAGCCGATATACGGCACGTTACGCCCATAAAATTCAAATCTTGCCACCTGACCGCCTGTAAAATCTTCGTCTAATACCACGTAGGAGGCTTTTGCCAAATCGTCCGAGCCGATTAAACGCACCACCGAAGAATCAACCGAACCGTCTTCGTTTGCGCCGAATTCCGCGTTTTTATACGCGCTTATCCCGTCGATTTTCGCGGACTGGTCAGGCAACACGGCTACCTTAAAGGTGGAATCCGCCGTTCTGTCCCCATTGTTTGCAATCATGTGAAACTCGTAGAGCCCCTCTTCTTCAAACGGTACTTTATAGGAAAGGTCGTTAGGGTCGTCTAACTCTGTTTTAACTTTCGGGTTGGTATTCGTCGTATTATCCAATTTTACGGATTGGTTTTCTTGATACGTGTAATAATCAACCACCATATTACTTGACGCGGGAATGACGATAGGCGAAATTCTGTCAATCAAAATATTCACGCGCACCTTTGCCCCGACGTTATAAACGAGCGTTGTGGACGGCACTAACAATACAGGCGTTTCGCCCACTACGTCGAATTCCATCGTGTCTTGCACCGATTTTTGAGCGCGCGTTGCGGTTACGTATAACGTATATCTTGACGCAACGGACAAATAATACGTCGTACCTTCTATCTTCGCTTTATCCGAAGAAACCGTTTCGCCGCTTTCCGACTGCGTCAAGTAGCTCATTTCAAACGAATATTCAACGCCCGCCTCTTTCTTTACCAAATCGAAAACGTCCACGACGTTCCCTTTCGCGTATTCGTAGGGAATGGTATTAAATTCGATTTTGAGAGGCTTAATGCCGCACGCCACAAACCCTAACGCGCTCATAAACGCAAACGCCAAACAACAAACCGTCAATAAAAATTTTCTCATTTTATCTTTCATTTCCGTTTCCTCCCGTTACGCAATTTTCAGGGGTACTAAATACACGCCGTAGCCCGAAGAAAGCGTTTTGGTGTATTTCCCGTTGTCAATCTTGACATAGGTAAGCTCGCCGCAATCAAACTCTGCCACGTAGTCGTAGCCCGCGAACTCTGCCGTGAATGTGTTTTCCGTGTAGCTCATCACGCTGTTTGCCGAATACAAGACGTCAATCGGATTCATGAGCATATACATATACAAGCCGTTTTCCTCGTCTTTCAGCTCGGTGCTGTATATCGCGTCGTTCGTCATTGTCAAAGAGGTGAGCGCGGTATATTCCGCTTGCTCGTAAATCCCGAAACGAGACGAACCCGTATAGCTGGTTGCACCTGCGTTTTGTAGCGTTTGGTTCAAATAAAATCTCGAACCTTGATATTCGTAATGCAACAGAATATGGTCAAATTTCTTGACCGCCTCGTTAATAGATTTCGCGTCGTAGTACACGCTCGTCTTATTGCCGTATTTATCAAGGAAATTCCCGAAATTAGAGTTTTCCGTAGACGTCATGGGGTGCGGCATATACGTATAATATTGCATACCCGTTGCGCCCAAGCCCAAAATAGCGTTCATTTGCAACCACAAATCGTTTTTAGTTACGATTCGGTTAGAAAGCGTCGTTCCATTGGTATAACAAATCGACTGCGAGGTGAACGTCATTTCTGCGCCGTATGTGCTACAAGCGTTGCGCAACATTTGCAAATTCACGAAATAGTTGCCGATACGCTCCTCCGCTACGTCCTTGAACGGATAAATATCGACAGCCAAATTTTCCGCGCCCGTTTTTTCAAGGAATTGACAGAGATAATCGTAATACGCCTCGCCAATCGTCGGCTCTTTCCCCTCGTGCGTTTCCTTCCACGCCTCGACGTCCGTATAGATATTGATAGAATTATAACAATAATGCAAATTGTTATAGATGTATATTTCAGGCATAACCCGTTTCAAGCTCCTATGCACGAGTGCGTAATTGTCGAAATAATCCCAAGTCGGCTCGTCGCGCAAAATTACGCCGTAGAAACCGGGCGTATCCTTGTAGATTTCCAAACGCGCCGCAATCGCCGCGTCCAATTCCGCTTCCGTTGCGAACACGTCGCCGATTAGCTTTGTAGAATTGTCCGTGATAAAATTCGTGAGATAATTATCAGAAATAAGTATTCGACGCAACCCTGCCTCATACGCTTTATCGCAAAAGAGCTTGGTGTCGCTTTGCGGCCACGTTTCCGCCGTTACGTCCGCAGGCAAGCTACTGTCATAACGCGCAAACGCGATATTCATACCTGCGTCCATATATTCCTTGAAACGTTCCACCGTGCGAAAATCCGTGCCGATATTCATGGGGATATTGTTGAACGTATAATCGCCGTTCGTGGGATTGACGTAGGCAAGCAAATCAAGCTCCCTATCGTCCGCATACGTCGGCAACGAAACGGGAATTTTTTCACTCGCCTCTTCCGTCGGCGTCATACATGACGCGAACGGTCCGATACACACTATCGCGGCGAGCAACGCCGCTAAACTTTTATACAAACTTTTTCTGTTTTTCATATTTTAATCTCCTTTTTAACTTAACCTTTTATGCCTCCGACGGCTATATTTTTCAAGATAAGCCCTTGCGAGGTGGCATAGATAACCACGACAGGCAAAGCCGCGCAGAATAACGACGCGTAATACATAAGTTTACCGCCCGAGAACGCCGCATTGTTGCTACCGTTCGCAAATTGAAATAACCCGTAGGCTAAATTCGGATATTTACTCAAATAAATTTGCGAGGTCGCGTAATCGTTCCAACGTCCCGTTATATTCGTTACGGCGAGTGCTAAAATTGCGGGAAACGCTTGCGGGAAGATAATCCGAAACAGAATTTGAAATTGATTTGCCCCTTCAATTTCCGCCGCCTCCGAATACGTGCCTGAAATTCCCTTAAACGTACCGTATAAAATAAAACAGGTATAATCGAACGCGCTTGCCCAACCAAGCCAAATCGTGAGCGGATTATTTATCATACCGAGCGAAACGCAGAGCTTGAAACCTGCCGAGCCTGCACTCATAATGGGTATCGTTCGAATAAAAATCAAAAGCCCGTATAAGAAATCCTTTCCCGGAAAACGAAACCGCGCGAGCGCATAGGCGAGCAACGTGCTTGACATCACGTTCACGAAAATGTATAGCACCGTCGTCCAGAGCGAATTCATTAACATTCCGAAATACCCGAGCCCCATAATTTTGAATTTACTAAATACCATACCGATATTTTTGAACGTAAATTTATCGAGTTCGATGGCAAAAGAATTTAACGGGTCATAGCTGTTTTTGAACGCCGTGTTGACTACCCAAAAAACAGGCATCAAGTGAATAACCGCCTCAAAGAGGAACAACAGGAAAAAACAAACCAACGCAATACGCGCGCCGATACTGAACGCGGCAAAACGTTTCCAAGCGTTTTTGAAAATATTCTTGAACATTTCTTTTCCTCCTTAACTCTCCACCGAATCCGCCATTTTATCGAGCACCCACCGTCCAATAAATACGACGGGGAGCGTGATAATCGTGAGTGCCATACCAAACGCGGACGAATACGCATACAAATCCGTTCTATCCGCCGTTGCCACTTGGACGTGAATCCAATAGGTGTAAAACCCGATTGAATTCATACCGCGTGCACCCGTACCCGCCGAATACAAATACATATTGTAATCGCTTGTAAACAAGCCGCACAGGTCAAAAATCTGCATCGTACAAATCATAGGCCAAACGCACGGAATGGCGATTTGGAACGCCTCGCGGAACAAGCCGCAACCGTCGATTTTCGCCGCCTCGAACACCTCGACGGGAACGCGCATATACGCGCCCGCCAAAATCAGACCGCCGCCGCCTAAGCCCATCACGAACCGTTGCGCCATAAGCGTGTTGAACGCGGTGCTTTCGTGTCCTAAAAATCCCTCGCGGATAACCGTAAACGGCAAGTCGATATTTAACATTTGCGAAAAGGCGACGAGGACACCGTCGTCGGCGTAAAATTCCTGCATAATTGCAACGAACACGACGCCGCCGAGAAGTCCCGGCAACATCATACACGTACGGAAAAATTTACTGCCTATCATATGCTTTGTCAGGATAAAGCAGGTCAAATAGCCTATCGGCTCTAAAATGAGATTGCCCAGTACCCACATAAACACACTCTTGCCGAGCATTTGTCTAACGTCGAACCCGAACGACGGCTTGCCCGCCAAGACGGCGAACGCCTCTTGGAGCGAGGATAAGCTCCAATTCCCCGCGCCGTCTTGGAAAGCGAGCATAATACCCGAGATGTTGACGTAGAACCAAAACACGAGCATTTGCACAACGGGGAACGCAATCAATAAATAGATAAACAGGAATTTCTTGCGCTCGAACGCCGAATACTTGCCGAGCATTTTGTTTTTTAACGTTGTAAACACACTCATCTTTCTCACCACTGGTCGTTATAGTTGTCTTTTACTGCGTCGTAGTTTGTTTTTTGCAACGCTTGCGCCGACGTTTTATAAATTTCTTCGCTACCTACTTTGACGAGCGTTTCGGGGTTGTAAACGGAAACGCCCTCGCCCGTAATCGTCAAATGCACGTATAAACCCGTGCGCGGGAACAAGTCCACAAAATCGGCGTGCAACGTCTTTTTGTAACCCTTTGCCTCCGGACGAACACCTTGAAAATATCTGCTCGTTACGATTTCGCGCGCGCTGTTTACCCAAGCGTAGCGGTTGGTTTCATAATCGTTGGCAAAAGGGCTCGACGAATATATATGTTTTGCGAACACCTTGCCGCCGTCGTCGCTCGCGCACAAGCGGAGCAATAACGCCGCAACGTCTTGGAGCTCGGAGTTGGGATTGATAATCGCGCCAACGTCGCACGTTTCCATATACGCGTAACCGCGTGCGTTTGCCACTTCCTCAATATCTTCAATCGCGATATTCATAGACAGCGCGGCATCCACCGTCGTCTTGATTTCCTCTAAACTCTTGTTTTTGTCAACCTCGTCGATAATCGCGCGGAGAATAGTTTCACATTCCGCCTCCGTCTTGCTATAAGCGTCCTTGAATACCTTTACACCCAATTCAGAAAGCACGGGCACGTTCACGAACGTGATGTCGTTTCTCTGCGTATCGGAGAAAGAGGCGTAAGTTTCGCGCAACATCCAGTCGCCGTTCATCATAAACGCACAGCTACCGTTCATAAATTTCGCTTGTGCCTTTTCGAGTCCTTGCGACGCGCTACCGTAAGTACCGCAGTTGGGGTCGAGCGCGCGGTACATATTCGTCAGCATATATTCGATACCGTCGCTATCGAACATAGCCACCGCCTCGTCTTTGGTAAGATTCGTTCCGTCTTTCTTTTGGAAAGAAATGAATTGTTGATACCAATCGTACCCTTCGTATTGTGCGAGCCAGCAATTCGTGAACGAGCAGGGATAGTTATTGCTCGTGGCAATATGCGTAATCGGGAACACGCCCGTTTCCGCCGCTTGCGCCATAATCACCTCGTAGCAATGGAAAAACTCGTTGGAGGTTTTGGGGATTTCCAAATCATATTCGTCTAACACGCCCGTATTCACGGCAAGCCCGCGAATACCCTTTTGATAGGGCAACGCATAATACGTGCCGTCCGCCTTTTGATACGCCGTGTATTCGTAATTGTTTTGCGCGAGCTTTTGCGCAACCGTGAGTTCGCCCTCTTCCTCGCCTTTGAAATTGAGCGGCTTTTGATTGAATACGCTTTCGGTGATGTCCGAAACGACGTCGGGAAAGTCTTTCAAAACATTTTCGTTAAAGCTCGCCGAGAAAAATACGTCTACTTCTGAACCTGCCGCAATATCCTGCGCGATAACGTTGCCCGAATAGCCTGCACGCGGGGTTAAGATATTCAATTTATAGCCCTCGCTCGCAAACGCCTCTTCAAATTTTGTTTTAATCTCGTAGATGTAGTCCACGCCGTAGCCCGCGTTCATCAAGCTAACGTTTAGCGTTTTCCCGTCTTTAACGAGCGATTCACTCGCTTGGCAGGCGGCGGAAAACGCCGTTACAGAGCACATAGCTACCGTCATGCATACACTTGCAATTCTTTTTGTCTTTTTCATTTTCTGTTTCTCCTTATTTTTTCCGCACAGCGGTTATTTCCTTATTTTTTGATTTCGACGAAAAGTGCATCGCCCACTTTCAATTCACGAATGAATTTTCCATTCAATTCTTGACAATCCACTTTTTCACCCCTATAATAGAACGTCTTTTCACCGTTTGGCAAACTAAATTCCACTTTCATAGGAGGCGCGTTCTCAAACAACTCGTCCTTGACGTTGCCTATATTTTCAATCATATACAGTCGAGCCTCGCCGTTTCTTTGCTCGGTAACGAGCGCAACGCCTTTGTCAACAGAAATTGCGAACGGGCACTCGCCGTAGGTTTCGGCGGAAGCCGTCCATTCGAAATCGTCTTTCGTCTTGCCCTTTTCCGTGATAATATACGAGCTTTCGTATTCGTATTTGAGCGCGACTTTGGAAAACTTCTGCATTTCCTTAATAATACGCTTGGTGTAATTATACAGCGCCGAACGCGAGCCGTCGTTGTTGATGAAGCACGCGCCGTCTATGCCGTCGCCGCCTTTGGCGTAGTCAAAATCGACTTTGGGCATATACGTGTAGAAAGCGTATTCTCTCGTTCCGAAGCCCATTGCGACGTTCGTTTCCCAATACACATCGCTTTCGAGCATTCTGCGCGTGCGCAATACGCCGCCCGTAGAATGGGAAAAGGATTGTAACACCGTGTTTAATTCCGCGCCGTATTCCTTACAAATACGCGCTACCATTTGATAGGTTAAAATATTGTTGCCTGAAATGATGTATTCTCTTCTGAACGGATAATCGTCAAAACTGATATTCTTCAAATTTCCGCCCTCTAACATTTCCCGAACGTATCTTTCGTAGGACTGCTTATCATCCAAGCCCTCGTATTTTACGCCCATCGGATTTAAGTTGACTTGCAGGTATACGTTCGGCAATACCCTTTTGAGCGAACGCGCAAGCTCCCCATAGGCATGTACGTGTTGAATACGCGGCTCGTCTACCATTTGGATTCCGTAGAAGCCCGCCTCGTCTTTATAATCGGAAACGTATTCGGCTACTTTTGCGTCCAATTCCGCCTCGCTTGCATAAGGACACCCCTCGCCGACCAAACGCGCAGGTTCGCAATCTCCATGCCGAATTATTCTATCCAAACGACGGTCGGAAACGAGTATTCTTTTAATCCCTGCGGCAAGCGCAATATCCCACATATATTTCGTTTGCGAATTTTCCCAGCCGTCCTCGCCTGTGTAATAATATTCATAGCGCATTTGGAACATATCGAAACCGCAGTTTAGATATTCTCTGCAACGCTTTACGCTACGAAAATCCTCACCGCTTTTATACGTGTAGCCGTTGATAGTGTACGTCCCCGACGTCGGCGGGTTATATGCAAAAAAGCTAAATTGTTTCCTTTTCATTTTTTCTTACTCCTAATTTTTGATTTTGTTCGTTTGTCTACGCCGAGCCTACTCGGCGTAGACAAACTTTTCTATGCCCCTTTGAAATTATTTCGTGTAAGGTGCGCTGTAACTAAACGTTATACTGCTGTTTGCGTTACGTTGTGCGCCGTAAGCAATTAAGTACTTGCCCAGCTTATCGGCGTCGTTTTTCGCGTGTAACGTGGAGGCTTTCGTTAAATCATAGTAGGTTACCCACGTTTGGCTCGTTTTATCCCACATATCCGCGTCAATCACCAGTTCTACGTAGCCGTCTGCGTTTTCGCAGAAACCTACCGTCATTTTGAACTTTGTTTCAGCATATTTAGCCGCTAACATATACATACTTAACGGATGTGCTTTCGCTAGCGCTGTTTCGTTAGTTAAACTCGTACTCAATGTCGTACTTCTGTCACGAGCTATCAATGCGCTACTTCCGCCATCCGCAAAACTCGTTGTTGCACCTCTGTCGGGATTAAGCACCATTAACGAATGTGCGTGTCCAGCATACATCGAATACCCCAAAGTAGAGGATTCGTTTTCATATCCTGCGCCGTTTCTCATAACAAACCCCGAACCGCCGTTATGCATCGTGTTGGTTACTTGATTTGCGAAGAACGACATATGCGGCATATTATCGCCCGTGAAGTAAATATCCACGTATTCGCCCAGCTGATAATCGTCGTCTAAAACGGTATAACCCGCCGTCAGATTCGTATAGTTGTGAGTTGTTCCCTTTCCGTTCTTTACCGTTACCGTGCCGTCGTTGTTGAACGTTGCGTTCTCTGCTTTCGTATAGCGGGTAGCCGCGTTGCCCGCATAGGGTGCGGAGCAGGTGAACTCGTTGGACAAAGGAGCGTATTCCGCGTCCACGCCTTTTGCCGCCGCGTGCAATACGATTTTACCGGAAATGCTTTCGCCTTCTGCAAGCTTATCCTTCGATACGCTAGACGCATTACCCGCCAAACTTACCTTGCTGTTCCAGTAAGCAAACAGGTTTTCAGAATTGCCGTTTACTTTATATAAGCTTGCTTCGATATACACGTAGCCGTCCGCGTCCTTGTACATACCCACGTTGTAGCGATAGTTTTGCTCCGCCGATTGCACGTTTGCAAGCGAATACATCGAGAAATTGGAATAGGTATACGGCTGACCGGAAGAGCCAAGATTTTCAGCGGTGTTTCCGTTCCAGCCTGCGAGTGCGCCCAAATGCCAATCCTCTGCACCAATCCAACGCTCTGCATACGAGGAAACGCCAAATGCGAAATAACCCCTATAACCCGAGAAACCGTATTTGTATGTCGTATTGCTCGCGCTTCCGTATGCCGCCGACAAGCCGTTGCTCACGATAAAGCCCGTGCCGTCCGTGTCATACGCGTCCATAAACAAACCGTTGATTTCACTTGCGAAAAATTCCACGTTCGGCATATTGTTGCCCGTAAAATACACGTCGATATACGTGCCGTTTTCGTCCAGCGTATACGTATCCTCAAACGCTACGTAGCCCATTGTGGTACGCGAGGTATCGTCGTTGTTTCTCTGCTCCGTATTTGCCGAACTGTTGTTATAATATCCGCCCGTCAAGCTAATTTTGCCTTCTTCGGCGAAGAAGTCTGCTTTGTGGCTGTTGTTGTACAGTTCCAGCTCGGTTGCGTCTTTGAGCACCGCCGCCGTCGCGTCAACGGAAATCGCGTTGCCAAGACTTGCCGTGATTTTGCTTTGTCCGCGCGCCTCGCCTTTGATTTTGCCGTTTGCTACGCTCGCGATTTCCTCGTCCTCCGAAACGTAGTTCCAATGCATTTTCAGCTCTACGTCTTTTACTTTCGTCGCCGTGATTACGGGCGTTGCTTCGCCGTCAACCGCGCTTGCCTCTACCGTCAGCGTGGGCGTTGCCGTGCCGTAGACAAATTCAAAGCCCGTCGTGATAAAGGGATTGAGCACGGACTGTTCCTTGCTTGCAAGGAGTTCTTTTTCCGCCGCTTGCTTTTCGTCCGTCAAATCCCATTCGCCGAAATGGAGTTTGTTGAGCGCAAGATTTGCGACCTCGAACACCGAACGAACGTTGTCGGATTGCTTTGCATAGACGTAGCTGTTTTCGCCCGTCTTTTCAAAGCCGATTCCGAAAAATTCACGCGCGTAGTTGTTTTCGTTCAACTGACCGATTGAATATTCGACCACGCCCGCCTCGCTCGGCTGTAAGTTTTCTACGATAATCGGCTCATACGGGAGCGTTGCCGCTTGCAACGCTTGCACGTAGTCGTTCGTGTTCAGCGTTAAATCGGTGATGCCCGCGTCGTCAAGATAATCGTAGGGTACGATTAACATACCATAGTTTTTGTTTGCCCCGTCGTCATAGTTTGCAATCGTGTATTGAAATTTCAGCCCCGATACCTCTTTCAAATACAAGCTTGCGCCCTGCGTCATTGTCAAATCCGTCGATACGAGCGACGTTCCGTCCGCCGAAACGGTTACAACGCCCGTTGCGCTCGCAATCAGACCTACTGACAAGCACGCAATCAGTGCATAGTTTTTAACGTTCTTTTTCATCATACATTCCCTCCTATCGTCCACCACGTGTCGTTGAAATAGTCAAGCGACACGTCGGTCGTTTGTGTTTGTGTCGAAGTTTTCACAACGTCTTGCGGTTGCAAAACGAGAATTTCTACTTCACACCGTTGATACTTTTTCATTATTTGTGTGTTCCTCCTGTCATTTTTTTATTTCATACGGAATACGAAAGCGTTCTATCTTGACGAGAATGGGGCGATTCCCGTTTCAAATCGCGCCGTTCCTATTCCTTATGTTTCGATAATAAACTCAAACGCTCTTGCCGTCTTACCTTGCAATTCGCATTTGAAAACGTTGCCGTCTAAGCCGTATGCCGTTTTCGCCGCTTTCGGATAGGCAAGCGTACAGCTTTTCACGTTATATTTACGCAAATCAAGCGTAATTTCCCGTACTTTTGTCGATACGTTATACACCGCTAAATACAGTTTGCCGTCGGCTTTTAAGCCGAATACGGGCGTTTCGTCGTCAAAAGCGAGCAGACCTTTCGGGAATACGGGCAGAGCTTTCGTTTTAACGGCCGCTAATTGCTTGTAATAAGCAATCCCCTCGTCTAACAACGTTTTTTGTTGCTCGGTTAAACAATCCATTTTCGTCGAGAGGTGCATGCAAAAATACAGCGAGTTTATAACGTTGATAATCACCCGTTCGTCCGTCGTGTTCGGATAGGAATACAAGGGTACGGGCATACACCACGCGCCCATCTGCTCGGGCATAAGCAACGCGGACAAATTGCCGAGCATCGTCGGGTAGGCATAGCAATCGTTGCAGTCGCTAACGCTGAATACCGTCGCGAGCGAAGCGTGATTAGCGTCCATTAACATTCCACCGCTCGAACACGTTTCAAACAGGACTTGGGGATAGGCGTCTTGGAGCTTTTTGTACCATTCTAAATACGCTCTGCTATGCGCGCATACACCCTCCGTTAAACTGCCTGTTTTACATTCGTTCGCCGTTTGGATTTGGTTATAATCAATTTTGATATAATCGGGGTTATACTCTGCAATTAAACGTGATATAGTTGCCGTCGCCCACTCGCGCGTCTCGTTTTGAGAATAGTCCAACTGCCAACGGTTGTTGCAAACCGTTCTCACGCCGTCTACGTGGAAGAAACAATGCTCGGGCAATATGTTTTTATTGGGACAATGTATGCCTATGCCTTGTAATTCCACCCAAAAGCCGAATTTCATTCCTTTGGCGCGTACTCTTTCGATTGTTTTTTGCAAGCCGCTTGGATAACGCAAAACGTTTTCTCGCCATTCGCCCGCCTCTATCGTCGGGGATACGTCTTCGCCTCTATCGTGCCAACCTGCGTCGATTACGTAATAATCCGCACCGCGTTCCGCTACGACGGGAATATTTTTTTCGTCCTTTTCTTCTGTCGGGCAATCCCAGTTATTAAACATAAAACCGTTGTAAACTACGTCTGCGTAAGGGGCGAGCGTATGTTGCCTGTGCGCAATACGCCGTGTGCCCAACAGATTTTCCACTACCGTTTCCACTTCGGGAGCACCTACTACGCGAACCGTTTCCGTTTCGTAGATTTCGCCGTTTGACAGAATTTTACTCCAACCGTTGTCGCCTAACGTTTTGCCCGTTAAACAAACCATCAGCGCTTGCGAATCCCAATCGTAAATGCCCGTTTCTATTTCATAGCTCCAACTGCCCGTCGGCAACAGTTCAAACGCAAGGTAGCCGAATTTTTCTTTTTCTAACATACCGAACGGAAAAAAGCGATTCGTTGTCATTGTGCCGTTGTTATGTACAAGGATTTTATTGTAACGATTACGCCAAGCTTTCGTGCGCAACCCCTCTTTCGCGAGGTCAAGCCGCTCGAAATTCCCCTCCGAGCACCACGAGCTGTTCATGCGCCAAAGATACGGCAAGTCGTCGTTTTCGCCCTCTGCGTGCGCCGCGTCGAAACGCGTCGTGGGGTCTTCCACCGTCTCGGGTTCTTCTGCTTGGATTACTTCGCCTTGTAAAAATACGCCTTTAAGCGTGAGCGGACTTACACATTCCAGCGTAAACGGCTGACCGCTTACGTTTCGTACTTCTTTTTTACATTCAATCGTCGCGTTATTTTCGTATAGCGTATACGTGGTAATAACGACAACGCGCTCGTTTTCTTCCTCGACAATTAACTGTTTTTTATTTTCGCCTTGTAAAAAACGATGCGATTTATAGCGTAAAATTTCACCTCCTACGCCATAGCGGTTCACAATTTTGCGTCTATACGCTTGCCCAACTATAAATACATAGCTGTGTTGCATTCCGGCAGGGAAATTGACGTATTCCTCGCCAAAAAAGCAGACCTTACGAATGGTAATTTGTTCCTTTTCTATCGCAAATTCTATTTTTGTTTTGTTGTTTTCTAAAAATAAATTCGTCATTTCTCTCACTCTATAAAATGTAATCC
>JAFTKT010000069.1 GCA_017453145.1 Clostridia bacterium | reverse complement strand
GGAAATGCAACTTCTCATGATGGATTTAGACGCAACGGACGAACAGCTCGAAAGCCCGATTGTCTATTGTTGCGGCCGTCAGGGTACGGCGTCGCTTACTCCCGATAAGCAGGAGGAGAACTTAAATCCCCTGTTCGATACCATTTTGGAAACAATTCCGCCTATGGACATGAACGTGGACGGCGCGGGACAGCTGCTCGTGTCGTGTATCGATTATAACGAGTTTGTGGGGCGTATCGGTATCGGGCGCATTGAACGGGGCACGATTCGCGCGAACGAGCCCGTGTCCGTGTGTAATTTCAACGAGCCGAAAGTGCGCACGAATTGCAAAATTGCCAATCTCTATCAAATTGAGGGCTTGGAACGGGTCGCCGTTGCAGAGGCGAAAGCGGGCGACATTGTCGTGTTTTCGGGCATAGACGGCTTGAATATCGGCGATACCGTGTGTGAGCCGAGTAAGGTAGAGCCCATCGAGTTCGTCAAAATCGAGGACCCGACGGTCGAGATGACGTTCTCCGTCAACGACAGTCCGTTTGCGGGCAAGGAGGGGAAATTCGTAACCTCCCGTCAGCTCCGCGACAGATTGTATAAAGAACTCCTCCGCGACGTATCCTTGCGTGTTTCCGACACCGAGCTCGCCGACAGTTTCCGCGTTTGCGGCAGAGGGGAAATGCATCTTTCCATTCTCATTGAAACGATGCGCAGAGAGGGCTACGAGTTCCAAGTATCCACGCCCAAAGTCTTGTATAGAGAAATCGACGGCGTACGCCACGAGCCGATTGAGAGGTTCGTTGCGGACGTGCCCGAAGATATGACGGGTGCGGTGTTCTCGGCAATGGGTAATCGCAAAGGCAACCTCGTGCAAATGACGGCAATCGGCAGTCGTATGCGTTTGGAATTTACCGTGCCCTCGCGCGGCTTGTTCGGCTACAAGAGCGAGTTTTTAACGGATACCAAAGGGCAGGGGATTATGAACACGATTTTCTATTCCTACGAGCCGTATAAAGGGGATATGCAAAGAAGAAACACGGGTTCGCTCGTCGCGTTTGAAACGGGCGAGGCGGTTACCTACGGTCTGTTCAACGCCCAAAGTCGCGGCAGTCTGTTTATCGGCGCAGGTACGCCCGTATATCAGGGCATGGTAGTGGGTTATACGAATTTGAACGAGGACATCAACGTCAACGTCTGCAAGACCAAGCATTTGACGAACACCCGCTCGTCGGGTAGCGACGACGCGCTCACGCTCGTGCCTGTGAGCAAGATGAGTCTCGAAGAGTGTTTGGAGTTTATCGCCGACGACGAGCTGTTGGAAGTAACGCCCAAATCCTTGCGTATTAGAAAACGTATTTTGGACAGCGAGCTCCGCGCAAAAGCACGGGCGAGAGAGAAGAAACAGTAACGAAAATAAAACGGCAAAGTTCTGCAACCGAAAATTGTTGCGGAACTTTTTTTGTAAAACGCTTGCAATTTATTTTGATTTGTGATATAATGCAAGTACCAAAAAAAACCGAAAGGAGGGTTTGAAATTATGAAAATGAAGAAGTTGGCGGTGCTTACGGCGGCAATCACGGCGGCAACTTGTACGGTTGCGTTTGCCTCCTGCGGCGGCACGGGAACAAAGGAACAAAAAGTCATGAATCTGTCCTTAAACCCCGAAGTGGAGTTCGTGTTGGACGCGGACGATAAGGTCGTGAGCGTGAACGCGCTCAACGAAGAGGGCAATTTGATTGTCAGTGCGGAAGTGTTCACGGGCAAAACGGCGGAAGAGGCGGCGAAACTGTTCGTCGAGGTATCCAAAGAAACGGGTTTCCTCGTTTCGGGTAAAGTGAACGCGGGCGAGAACGAGCTTGAAATCTCTTTCTCGGGCGATACGAAAGCGGCGGAAAGCTTGTATAACGACGTAAAATCTAAAGTAAACGAGTATTTCACGGCAGAGAATATCACGGCGACGGTGGAACAGGCGACGGCGATTGGCGAGGAACAGCTCGAAGCGCTCGTTGCGGAGTGCGCACCCTATTTAGAGGCGGCGGAAATTCAGGCAATGGAATATAAGGAGCTGGTGGAAACGCTCGCAAAATCCCGTCAGGAAACGGCGGAATTCTATTCACAGGAATTAAAGAACGCTTACTACGAGGCAAAAGCGTTTGCGATGGAGCAAGCGGAGTTGCAGGCAGTCAAAACCCAAGCGGGGATTTCGGGCCTTTCGGCGATTGCGTTCGATACCGCGTATGGACTGTATACGACGGCAATCGAAACGATTGAAAGCACGCGCTTGACGTTGCTTGTCAATGAAAATAGCCCGTATCAGCTCGCGCTCAAAGCATTCCGCGAGGCAAAAACCGATTATTTGAACTATCGTAACTACGTAGCGTCTTTGGAAGAAACGGAGCTTACGACGGCAATCAGCGAACAGCTCGCGAGCTATCAAACGCTCGTAGACAGCGCGGAGACGGCGTTGTTGCAGGCAGGGGAAACGGCGAATACGGCGCTCGACACCGCGAAAGTGCAAGTGAAAACGGCGTATAACTCCGTCGTGGCGGCGATAGAGGAATATTCGGCGAAAGTGAGCGAATACGCTAGTCAAATCGCGACGAAACAGCAAGAGGCGCAAACGGCGTTCTTCAACGATTTCGAAACCAGCTACGCGGCGGCGATTACGGCGGCAAAGAACAACTGGCAGTCTATGAAAACGCAGTTGGAGCAGGGCGAAAACGCAGAATAAGCTTAATAAAGACAAACAATTTTCAAGGAACGCGGCGATTTTCGCCGCGTTCTTCGCGCGCACGCGCGCGTGGGCGAGCGCGCGTATATATAATAAATAATGTATAAAAAAATAAAAAATGGGCATAAAAAAAGAAAATATTCCTATTTTTTCAAAAAAATTAAAAAAATTTCAAAAAATTTCGTTCAAACGCTTGACATAGGTTGTCTTATTTGGTATTATAGATAGGCTGTGTGAGAATGCGGTGTATAGGGTTGATGCGGGAAGTTACTGAAAATTCAAGGCAAAAGCCGCTTTGACAGATAATTTCCGTTGACAAAAGTGGGGGCTCGACTCCTGCGACTAACCGAGGCTTTGCGTAGAAAAACGCTCGGTCGAAAAAAGAGTGTTTTTATTTTGCGGATAACCTCGATACACACGGATGAGTTGACACGGTAAATAAAACGTTAGTATAAACAGTAAAAGGAGTAACACAAATGGCAGTACAGAAAATCAGAATCAAGTTGGCGGCATACGACCACGAGCTCGTAGACGAAGCGGCAAGCCGTATCGTTGAAACGATGAAGAAGAGCGGCGCAAAGATCAGCGGTCCTATTCCTCTTCCCACGGAAAGAGAAATCGTAACGATCCTTCGTTCCCCCCACAAGTATAAGGATTCCAGAGAACAGTTCGAAATGAGAACGTACAAGAGAATTATCGATATCTATTCCCCTAACGCAAAGCTTCTTGATTCGATTCACCTCCCCGCAGGCGTTGACATCAAGATTAAGCTCTAATCACTAAATTTGCCGAGAAATACTTTCAAAGGTATTCGAGAATAAAAAATTTTTAAGGAGTGAACTTTAT
>JAFTKT010000068.1 GCA_017453145.1 Clostridia bacterium | reverse complement strand
TATATGAATACCTTTTCAAAGGATAGAAACGTGAAATTGAAGAATTTCTACGGCGACGGCGAAATGCAAGATTCGGCTTTTTCCGATTTGTCTATTTCGGGCGCGCTCGGTACGACGGCGCGAGATTTGGATTTTGAAAAGGACGTGGGCCTTGTCCAAACGCTTAAAGACGGGCTTTCGGCCGAGCTGGCGGCGACGAGCGTGAAACGGGTGCACGTCGGCTATGAAACGGAAATTCTAATCAAGGGGAAACCCGTGCAAACCAAGCGCGTTTGGGTGTTTAACGTGCAGGTGTCGCCACCGTCGGAGTCGCTTTCGCAAACAAAAGAGGATATAACCGAAAGTACGTTCGACTACAATTATACGGGCTACGGCGCAACGTTGAAAGGCGAGGACGGCTCGGATTACGTAGACGAACACGGCATGAAGAAGCGCGTGTTCACCGTGTCTGCCCGTCCTTCCGACGCAGGGTACAAGGATTTTTTTGCCGCTGTACCCGTGCCTACGGTTAGCGCGTGATAGGAGAACGATATGAAAGTTTTTTTACCCGTCGTTACGAAAAACGAATACGACGCGAAAACCAAAACGCATCTTTTTGAAACGCAGGAGCGAGCGTTTGATTTCGATTTCTCTCTTGCGTGTCAAATGAAATGGGAGGCGCGTTTTCCCGCGCAAGCCGCGCGGGAAACAATCGTCGACTACGTTTCGCGTATTTCAAAAATTGAAAACTCCGTCGCCACGCTTCTTTCGAAGATGAAAGCCGTGTATTGCTTTATCGACGGAGAAAACCTTTCTTTCGAGGGGTTTGTCAAGCTGTTCGATTTTACACGAAAAAGCTACGTGCAAACGCTGACAGAACGGTTGAAAGAGGTCCTTGCGTTATTCGAAAGCGAGGCGGCGGAAAAAAACTGAGTGGGCATCGGGTAGAACTTAATCGTGTGTTTTCCAAAATACGCGATATATCTTTGCAGTCAACTGCAAAAGCCTACTCGATGCCGAAATCATTGGAATATATCAAACTGTTGAGCGAGGGGGGAATCGCGTGGAAAAGCTTGCACGTAATCGACGCGTTTTCACTCGTTTGCGCGCTTCGTTTGGATATGGCAAGAAAATATCTTGCCATGAAAGGACAGGACAAGCTCAAAAGGGCGGGCGTGCGGTCGATAACGCCCGCCACGCAAGCAGATTTCGACGCATTATAAGGAGATTACGGTATGCCAATTAAAAGCACGACGATTAAAATCGGCGCGGACACCAAAGATTTTGTAAAGGAAATCCAAGTCGCAGACAAAGAAATCTCCAAAACGCAAAAAACGGCGAACGAGCTTGCTAAAAGCTTGCAGTTTGAGTATAGCGACGCTAAATTCACCTCCGCGCAAAGGAAATATCAAGAGGCGTTGCGCGCAACGGAAGAAAACGCCGAAAAATTACGCGAGAAGATGGCGGAGCTCGCCGAAAGTGGACGAATAGACAGTGCGGATTATTC
The DNA here is from genome assembly GCA_017453145.1 of Clostridia bacterium. GTDB lineage: Bacteria > Bacillota > Clostridia > Christensenellales > Borkfalkiaceae > Scatosoma. The sequence goes on along the minus strand of JAFTKT010000068.1, from coordinate 2,380 downwards.
CGAGCTTGAATTGCAACTTGCAAAAGCGGAAACGAAGGCGGGGGAATTGAAACGGCAACTGCAAGCCCTCGTCGATACGAATGTCGAAACGCTCTCGCAAAAGTTTGAAAACGCGGGCGAAAAAATGACTTCGCTCGGTCAAAAAATGACGGGCGTATCCGTTGCGGCGGCTGGGGTGCTCGCAGGTGGCGTGGCAATTGCAAAATCTTCGGCGGAAACAGGCGCGGAAATCGACGATTTATCGCAACGTTTCAACGTATCCGCAGAAACGATACAACGCTGGCGATACCTCGCCATGCAGGGCGGCGTGGATGCGGATGTATTCACGAAATCACTTGTGAAAATGCGTGCCGTCGTGGCTGACGTCGCGGCGGGTACGAGCAATAAGGCGACAGAAGCGTTGTTTTCTTTGGGTGTTGACCCGACGCGTTTTTCCTCGACAGAGGAAATGTTCAATTCCATAACCGCCGCGCTTGCCAAAATGGAGGATAAAACGCTCCAAGCGGCGTATGCAAACGAAATATTCGGGGATAAGATTGCGACGGAAATGTTGCAGTATCTCAATACGGGCGCAGAGGAAATTGCCAAATGGAACGCGGAGTTTGACTCTATGCCTACGCTCACGGGCGAGAACGTGGAAGCGCTTGCGGCGTTTGATGACGTGTTAAACCGTTTTAATACTTCCACTCGCAACGCAGGCGCAATGCTCGGTTCGGCGTTTGCGCCCGTTTTGGAGCGTTTTCTCGTGTTTTTAGAGCAAAACGTTTTGCCAGCGATAGAAGAATTTTCCAAATGGTTTGAATCGCTCGACCCGTTTTTGCAGGATACGATTGCAGGCTTTTTAGGACTGCTTGCGCTTTCCGCGCCTATGCTTTTGCTTTTTGGGAATTTATCCAAAGGCATCGGCTCGCTCGTCGGTATGTTTGAAAACTTAAACGCCGCACAAGTAAAGACGGCGGCAGGGTTTGCGGCAATCGGCGCGGCAATCGGGCTTGCTTTCGACCTTTTGGCGAATTGGCAGGATATGACGGACCTAGAAAAGGTGTTAAAAACGCTTGCGCTTGCCGCTTTGGTTGCGGCGGCGGCAATGACGGTTTTTCATTCGTCGTGGTCTTTGGGTTTGGCGGTTGGTGCAATCACGGCAGGCGTTGTCGCGGGTGTTGCGGCAATCAATGCGGCAAAGGACGAAATTTTGCCCGGAGAAGAGGACGTTTCAATGGGAGCACTTCCGTCGGCGCAAGATTACGGCGATTACACTGTGCCGAATTATACCGCTACGCAAGGCACGTATACGGAAAATACGTATAGCGATACGTATAACGTAACCGTGCAAATCGACGGCACGAAGCTTTCGGCGGAGGAAATTGCCGACGCGGTTGGCAAACGGCTTGCCACGCTTTCGCAAGCAAGGAGATAAGTATGAGAAAATTTGCGTTCGTAGTATTCGACGTCGACGATACTGTTTTGGCGCGCACGCCACTCGACCTCGTTACTGATATTTCGGGACTTGGTTGGAAGCTGAAACTGTCCGCGATTTCGGGCGACGTAGCCGACGTTTTGACGAAGGTCGTGCAAGAAAAGTCGGAAATTAAATGCAAGGTCAATTTTTTGGGCAACGGCTATCAAAAATACGCGGCGTTGTCGCAATGGTTGCAAAAATATTCGACGGTTTCTGCCCGCGTTGCGCTCGAATACGACGACGGCGAAAACAAACGGTACGTGGAGGGCAAGGTTACTGCCTTTTCCAAAACGGAAATAGACGAATATCAAAATCTTGCCTGCGATTTGAGCTTTTGCACGCTTTCGCCCTTTTTTATACATAAGGGCAATTTAATCCGTATGCGCGTGTCTGCCGTTGGAAAAAGCTATCCTTTTGTTTATCCGTATTACTACGGGAAAAACGTGTTGCAAAACACAGAGATAGAAAATCCGTATATAGCCGAAATTCCGTTGACGGTGAAGATTGCGGGGGCAATTTCTACGCCGCGCGTTGCGCTTTTAGACGAAGAAAAACAGGCGTATAACGTCGTTTCGTTTCCGAATATCACGCTCGGCGAGGGACAGTATATTATTATCAACAGCGCGGCGAAAAGGATTTGGTTTTTCGACGGAGCAAAATTACGGGATTATACGGCGGAAACAGACCCGCAGTTCGACACGTTTTTAATGGCGAAAAGCGGATTGAGCAATATTTCCGTGAATTTGGATGCGAGCGGAAGCGGCGAGCTGACTGGCAGTTGGAGGCAGTATACGTTATGATTATATCCTTTTACGACAAAGCGTTTAAGGGCTTGTCCGATAACGCCGCGCTCGTGGTGGACAATCCAAGCTATTCGCTCGTTCGGCGCGGGGTGGACTTTGATTCTCTATCTTGTAAATG